>CAXTOC010000065.1:0-11708 GCA_964245725.1 uncultured Acetobacteraceae bacterium
ATGGTGCAGGGCGGCCACCTGCTGACGCCCTACGCCTCGGCGACCAACATCAAGGGGGTCAGCGACGACTACGCCGACGAGATCGGCGCCTGGATCCGCCGGCACATGTACTATCCCGAGGAGGCGGCGCGGCGCGGCGAGGACGGGCCGTCGCACGTGCACGTGGTGCTCGACCGGCAGGGCCGGGTGAACGGCATCCGGCTGGTGACCTCGTCCGGCTCGTTCCTGCTCGACGACGCGACGCAGGGCATGTTCCGCAACGCCACCCTGCCGCCGGTACCGCCGGACATGAGCGGCAACAGCTTCGACGTCGACCTGACCATCGACTACATCCTGATCCGGCGCTGAGCGGCGCATGGCACGGGTGCAGGCCCAGGACGGCCGCGACTTCACCGCCTTCACCGACGCGACCGCGGCGGTACGGCGCATCGGCGAGATCTACGACGCGAGCGCTGCCCTGCTGCGCCGCGCGTTCCGGGCGCGCGGCGGCGCCGGCGACGCCTCCGGCGCGGTGTATCCCTACCTCGCGATCGAGGTGGACACCGCCGTGCTGCCGGCCGACACCCGGATGCCGTACGGCATCCTGCTGGAGCCGGGCTTCTACGGCACCACCCTCACCCGCCCCGAGCTGTTCGCCGACTACCTGCGCGAGCAGGTGGCGCTGCTGCTGCGCCACTACGGCCGGCCGGTGCTGGTCGGCCGCTCGCGCTCGCGCATCCCGCTGCCCTACGTGATCGAGGACAGCGTCACCGATATCACCGAGGACGACCTGCGACGGCTCGCCGAGCGCTTCGCGCTGCCCGACCTCGCCAGCACCGACGACCGCATCGCCAACTGCCAGCTGCGGCCGAACCCGGACCTGCCGCGGCCGCTGTCGCTGTTCACCGCCGAGCGGGTGGACTACTCGCTGGCGCGCCTGCACCACTACACCGGCACGCCGGCTGCCGACTTCCAGCGCTTCGTGCTGCTGACCAACTACCAGCGCTACGTCGAGGAGTTCGTGGCCCTCGGGCGGCGCTGCGCGCAGCCGGACGCGCACGCTGCTGGCTACCAGCGCTTCGCCGAGCCGGACGGGTCGCCGCAGATGCCCGCCTACCACATGGTCCGCGCCGACGGCGACGGCATCACCCTGATCAACATCGGCGTCGGCCCTTCCAACGCGAAGACCATCACCGACCACGTGGCGGTGCTGCGGCCGCATTGCTGGCTGATGCTCGGCCACTGCGCCGGGCTGAGGCGCACCCAGCGCCTCGGCGACTACGTGCTGGCGCACGGCTACGTGCGCGACGACCACGTGCTCGACGAGGACCTGCCGCCCTGGGTGCCGATCCCGCCGATCGCCGAGGTGCAGGTGGCGCTGCAGGAAGCCACCAGCACGATCACCGGGCTGCGCGACGCCGAACTGAAGACGCGGCTGCGCACCGGCACGGTGATGACCACCGACAACCGCAACTGGGAGCTGCGCTACGCCGCCCTGTTCGGCCAGATCAACATGAGCCGCTCGATCGCGGTCGACATGGAGTCCGCCACCATCGCCGCCAACGGCTTCCGCTTCCGGGTGCCGTACGGCACGCTGCTCTGCGTCTCGGACAAGCCGCTGCACGGCGAGCTGAAGCTGCGCGGCATGGCGCGCGCCTTCTACCGGGAGCGGATCAGCCAGCACCTGCAGGTCGGCATCGAGACCATGCAGCGGCTGCGCGAGCAGGGCGTGGACCGGCTGCACTCGCGCAAGCTGCGCGGCTTCGACGAGCCGCCGTTCCGGTGATCCTGGTGTCCTGCGTCCGAAAGCCAATGGCGGATCTCGAAGATCGGCAGGCACTGCCTCATGGCGGCTGCCGTGACCGGCATCGCGCGCGGCCGTGCCTGGGGACGGCATCAGGCCCGAGGCGGGCTGCGACCGGGATCATCTCGAACCCGAAGCCGCGCTCAACCAGCCGGCTGCCGTCGCGCTGCCTGCGCAGCAGGTCAGGCGCACACCAGCACCTGCACCTCCGCCTCGGCCAGGGCCTCGGCCAGGGCGCCGGCTGGCGCGGCGTCGGTCACCAGGATCTGCGCCGCGCGCAGCGGCGCCACCAAGGCCAGCGCGCTCTTGTCGAACTTGCTGCCGTCGGCCACCAGGATGGTCCGGCGCGATAGCCGCATCATCTCCTTGGTCATCAGCGCTTCCTCGAGGTTGCCGACCGAAAAGCCATCCGCCGACAGCGCAGTCACCCCGATGATGGCGGTGTCGGCGCTGATTCCGGCGATATTGGCGAAGCCGACCAGCCCGATCGTGGCTTGCGACAAGGCCATGTAGGCGCCGCCCAGGACATAGACGTTGCGCACGCTGCGCTCCGGCAAGGCCGCCGGGATGCGCAGGTTGTTGGTGACCACGGTCAGCCGCTGCAGCTCGCCGAGTTCGGCTGCGAGATAGCTCGTGGTGGAGCCCCCGTTGAGAACCACCGTCTCGCCATCGCGGATCAGCGTCGCCGTCAGCCTGCCGATGCGTTGTTTCGCGTGGGTGTGCGCGTCCATGCGGCTGGAAAGCGTGGTCACGGCGTTGACCAGGTTCTCGCGGGCGACGGCACCGCCGTGGGTCCGCACCAGCAGCCCGCGCTGTTCCAGCAGGTTGAGGTCGCGCCGGATGGTGTCGCGCGACACGCCGAACCGCGTCATCAGCGCGACGACCGTAGCTTGGCCATTCTCGTTGACGAGATCGACAAGCTGAGCGTGACGCGCCGCCGGAAGCGAGGCTGCGAATCCATCGGGCGGCATGGCCGCGCTCGGTTCCTCGTTCATCACTATCTCTCCCCGTCGCCGAGTCAGCCGGAACCGGGAACCAGGCGTCCGGAAGACTTGACAACACCAGAAACTAGCGCAAGATATCGCACAAAGACGCGTAAAATACCGCAGATGCAGGCCTCTATGCTTATTGAAGCGCAGAAATGTGCGTGGGGACCGTCGAGCCGTGCCCTGGGCTGATTGCTATACCGAGCTGATACGCCAGTTTCCACGCCTCGCCGCCGACGCGCGGATGACGCTGTGCGGCCTGTCTACCGTGCTCGATGCCGTGGTGCCGCTGCACGAGGCCGGCGCCCTGTTCGCGCGCGGTGTGCCGGAAGGCGGCCGTCGACTGGCCGACGAGCTCCGGCGTCGGGGGCGCCTCGGTATCGGCGGCGAGTACCGCGTCGACTGGCCGGATGGTGCCGAGTGGCTCGATCGGTCGCTGCCGTTCCGGTTGGCGCTGGGAGGCACCGGCGCGCACGCGGCGCGGGTCCTGTCCCTGCTGGGAGCCCCGGCGCTGCTGTCGCTGGAGGCTCGCGGGCCGGGCATCCTCTCGGTCCTCGACGGGAACGTGCTGCTGGCGGAGGGGGGCCGGCCGGTGCCGACGCGAGAGCTTGCGGCGGACGGCGTGGACGGCAGACGGATCTACATCTTCGAGACCACGGCCGGGCAGGCGTTCGACGGAATCGTGCCGCCGCGCTCCACCCGCATCATCGTGCGGCTGCACGACGGCACCCTGGAGGACGACCGGGCGTTCGCCGATGTCAGCGTGCGCTGCGCGGGCCTCGCCGGCGCCGGCGTGCTGTCCGGCTTCAGCCTGCTCGACGCCGACACGCTTTCCGGCGAGCTGTCGCGGGCGGCGGAGCTTGCGCGGAGGTGGCGTCGGGCCGGGCTGCAGCTGATCCATCTCGAACTCGCGAGCTATGCCCAGCCCGCCTACCGCGACGCGGTGCTGGACGGACTGGCCGGGCAGTTCGACTCGCTGGGAATGAGCCTGTCCGAGCTGCACGACCTCGTTCCGGCCGAGGCAGCTCCCGGGCGGTCCCCAGGGCGGTCCCCAGGGCGCTCCCCGGGGCGCTCCCCGGAGCGCTCCTTGGGCCGCACCCTGCTGGGGCTCGCCGAGCGCTACGGCGCCTCGCGCGTGTGCGTGCACGCCGACGAATGGGCGGCGGCAGTGACCCACGGCGATCCGGACCGCGAGCGTCAGGCGCTGATGGCGGGATGCCTGATCGCGGCGACGCGCGCTTGCGTGGGCCAGCCGGCGATCCCGCGCGGCCTGCCGGAGGGCAGCGAGCTGCGGCCACCGCCGGAGCCTGGGCGCTACGGGGACGCGTGGCTGGTCACTTGCCCAGCCCCCTGGCTGCCGCGACCCGCGACCACGCTCGGCCTGGGCGACACCTTCATGGCCGGCTGCCTGCTGGTATTGGGCGGCCACCAGGAGCACCGGCCCTGACTCATCAAACAAAAAATAAAACCGGAGGAAGCATGAAGCCGAACAGGATTTCCCTCGCCGCAGCGATGCTGGCGTCGATGACGATCGCAGCTGCCGCGCGGGCGCAGACCACGCTGACGATCGCGACGGTGAACAACGCCGACATGATCGTCATGCAGAAGCTGTCCCCGAAGTTCGAGGCCGAGCATCCCGACATCAAGCTGAAGTGGGTGACGCTGGAGGAGAACGTCCTGCGACAGCGCATCACCACCGACATCGCCACCCATGCCGGACAGATGGATCTGATCACCGTGGGCACCTACGAGGTGCCGATCTGGGGCAAGCTCGGCTGGCTCGACAGCTTCAGCCCGGTCCCCGCCTCCTACCAGATCGACGACATGATCAAGCCGGTGCGCGACGCGCTCACGGTGAATGGCAATCTCTACGCCCTGCCCTTCTACGGCGAGAGCTCGTTCACGATCTACCGCAAGGACCTGTTCGACAAGGCCGGACTCACCATGCCGGCACAGCCACGCTGGCACGAGATCGCCGCGTTCGCGAAGAAGCTCAACGATCCCGCGCACGGCGTGGCCGGCATCTGCTTGCGCGGCAAGCCGGGATGGGGCGAGAACATGGGCACCATCGGCGACATCGCCAACAGCTACGGCGGCCGTCTGGTCGACATGCAGTGGAAGCCGCAGCTCACCTCCGCGCCCTGGAAGCAGGCGGTGCAGTTCTATGTCGACCTCCTGCATGCCTACGGGCCGCCCGGCGTGGTGTCCAACGGCTACAACGAGACCCTGGCGCTGTTCGCGGGCGGCCACTGCGCGATGTGGACGGATGCCACGGTCTCGGCGGGCTTTCTGTCCGACCCGCAGCAGAGCACGGTGGCCGGGAAGCTCGGCTATGCCGCCGCCCCCTACGAGGTGACGCCCAAGGGTTCGCACTATCTGTGGGCGTGGACGCTGGCGGTGCCGAAATCCTCGCGCCACGCCAAGGCGGCGCAGACCTTCGCCCTGTGGGCGACCTCCCCGGCTTACATCAGGCTCGTGGCACAGGAGAATGGTTGGGGCCGGGTTCCTCCGGGCACCCGCGACTCCACCTACAAGAACCCGGACTACCTGAAGGCGGCGCCGTATGCCCCGCTGGTGCTGTCGGCGATGAGCACCGCCCAGCTGCATGACCCGGTCGTCCTGCCGGTGCCCTATATCGGCATCACCTATATCGGCATCCCGGAATGGCAGGGGATCGGCACGGATATCGGCCAGCAGATCGCCGGTGCCGTCGCCGGACGCGAGACGGTGGATGCGGCGCTCGCCACCGCGCAGGCCGATACCGCCCGCGCCTTGACCCAGGCGGGCTACGGCCGGTGAACGCCGTCGGCGCCACGCTCGGCGCGCGTCGGCGCGGCTTTCTGGTCGCGGACCGTCCCGGCAGCTTCCGCGGCCACCCGATGGCGCGCCTGCTGCTGGCGCCGTCCGTGGGGCTGCTGCTGGTGTGGATGATCGTGCCGCTGGCGCTGACGCTGTGGTTCTCGTTCCAGCGCTACAACCTGCTCAACCCGAACACCGGTTTCATCGGCTTCGGCAACTACAGCTACCTGTTCACCGCGCCCGACCTGCTGGTGTCGATCTGGAACACCCTGCTGCTGACCGGCGGTGTCCTGGCCGCGACGGTCGTGCTCGGGGTGGTCGGGGCGGTTCTGCTCAACCAGCCCTTCCTCGGGCGCGGCGTCGTCCGACTGATGGTGATCGCGCCGTTCTTCGTCATGCCGACGGTCAGCGCGCTCACCTGGAAGAACCTGCTGATGAACCCGGTGAGCGGCCTGTTCGCCTACCTCGCGCACGCGATGGGACTGCGCGCGATCGACTGGTTCGCGAGCCTGCCGCTGCTCTCCGTCGGACTCATCGTGAGCTGGCAGTGGGTGCCGTTCGCCACCTTGATCCTGCTCACGGCGTTGCAGTCGCTCGACCACGAGCAGCTCGAGGCGGCGCGCATGGACGGCGCGCGGCCCGCCGCCACGCTGCGCTACATCACCCTGCCGCATCTCGCGCGTCCGATCAGCATCGTGGTGATGATCGAGACCATCTTCCTGCTCTCGGTGTTCGCCGAGATCCTGGTCACCACGAGCGGCGGCCCGGGGACCGCCACCACCACGCTCTCGTACCTGATCTACAAGACGGCGCTGCTCAACTTCGACGTCGGCGGCGCATCCGCGGGCGGCATCCTCGCCGTGATCCTCGCCAACATCGTCGCCTTCTTCCTGGTTCGAACGGTCGCGAGAGACATGGACCGATGAACAGCGGAGCCACGTTCGCCACCCTGCTGCGTCCCCGCCAGCTGCTGATCGGGCTGTTTGGCTGGTGCCTCGGCGGGATCATGTTCTTCCCCATCTTCTGGATGGTGCTCACGGCGCTCAAGACGGAAGCGCAGGCCATCTCGTCGCCGCCGCTGCTGTTCTTCCATCCCGACTTCCGCAACCTCGTCTCGATGCTCAGCGGCGGCGACTATCTCCACTGCGCCACCAACAGCCTCCTGATCTCGGCTGCAGCGACGGTGATCAGCATCCTGCTCGGCGTGCCGGCAGCCTACGCGATGGCGTTCTATCCGACCGCCAGGACCAAGGATCTGCTGCTCTGGATGCTCTCCACCAAGATGATGCCCAGCGTCGGCGTGCTGGTGCCGATCTACCTGATGTTCCGCACCACCGACCTGCTCGACAGCCGCATCGGCCTCATCGGCATCTACGTGATGGCGAACCTGCCGATCGTGGTGTGGATGCTCTACTCGTTCTTCCGCGAGGTGCCGCGCGAGATCGTGGAAGCGGCGCGCATCGACGGCGCGACGCCGGTGCAGCAGATGCTCTCCGTGCTCCTGCCCCTGGCGATGCCTGGCCTCGCCTCCACCGCGCTGCTCTCGGTGATCCTGAGCTGGAACGAGACCTTCTGGAGCATCAACCTGACCTCCTCGGAGGCAGCGCCGCTGTCGGCCTTCATCGCCTCCTTCTCGAGCCCGGAAGGGTTGTTCTGGGCCCGGCTGTCTTCGGCTTCCGTGCTGGCGATCGCACCGGTGCTGATCCTGGGCTGGATGACCCAGCGTCAGCTCGTGCGCGGCCTGACCTTCGGCGCCGTCAAGTAGGAACGGATGCAACCGATGTATCTTGATCGCTACAAGCTGCAGGGCCGCACCGCCTTCGTCACCGGTGGCGGACGCGGCATCGGCCTCGCCGCGGCGGAGGCGATGGCGGAATGCGGCGCTCGGATCGTACTGTCCGACCATGACCCGGACGTGCTGCGGCAGGGTGCGGACACGCTGCGTCGCAGGCACGGCGACGTCGCCGCCTTCGTGCTCGACGTCACCGATCCCGACGCGGTGACGCGGGTCGCGGCAGAAGCGAACCGGGCGGCGGGTGCGGTCGACATCCTGTTCGCCAACGCCGGCATCGCCTGGCCGGACACCGGCGGCGAGGAGATGTCCGACGCGACCTGGCGTCGCATGATCGACGTCAACCTCAACGGCGTGTTCTGGTGCTGCCGGGCGTTCGGCGCGCACATGCTGGCCCGCGGGCGCGGCAGCATCGTCACCACCGGCTCCATGTCCGGCCTGATCAGCAACAGGCCGCAGCGGCAGGCGCACTACAACGCCGCCAAGGCCGGCGTGCATCACCTGACCCGCTCGCTCGCGGCGGAATGGGCACCGCGCGGCGTGCGGGTGAACTCCGTGGCCCCCGGCTACATCGACACCGCCATGTCGGGCGGCGGCCTGCGTACGGCTGGACTGGGACCCCTGTGGCTGGAGAACACGCCGATGGGGCGCGCGGGAACGGCGGAGGAGATCGCGTCCGTGGTGCTGTTCCTGGCGTCCGACGCGTCGAGCCTGCTGACCGGATCGGTGATCGTCGCCGATGCCGGCTACACCGTTTGGTAGAAGGACATCTACGATGAGTCGCATGGATCAGAAGCTTGCGCGTATCCGGGACGGCCGCTACACGAAGGCCGATTTCATGATCGCGGACGCGAAGGACGGGGACATGGGTTCCGGCGTCTGCGGCCTGGGACCGAAGAGCGCGAACGGATCGAACGCCGGGTTCCGCAGCCGGCAGGATTATCAGGCGCAGATCCGCGAGATCGTCGCCCAGGACATCGTGGACATCATGCTGGTGTCTGCATCGAATCTCGAGGTCCTGCAGGCGCAGGGCGCCTTCCGGCAGAGCGAGGTGCAGCCGGCGATCCGCGCCAACGAGGCTACCGACGTGTTCGGCGGAATCAGGCATGGCCGCTACACGATGCATCCGTCGCGTCCGTTCCGCTCGGCTTCGATCAGCCGGCTGATGCAGTCGCGTCCGCATGCGGGCACCGATCTCGGCCTGTATTCGATGACCTTCAACAACGACATCGATGCCGACATGGCGACGTTGGAGGCGTTCAACGATTTCCGCGAGGAGGCCGCCGCTTACGGGTTTCGTTATTTTCTCGAAGTGTTCAACCCGAACGCCCCGCTCAATCTCGGCAAGGAGCAGGTTCCGCAGTTCGTCAACGACCATATCGTGCGCTGCGTCGCAGGCGTGATGCAGGCCGACCGGCCGTTGTTCCTGAAGATCCCGTTCAACGGCCCGGCCGCGATGGAGGAGCTTGCCAGCTACGATTCCAGCATCGTCATCGGCGTCCTCGGCGGCGGTGCCGGCACCGCGCGCGACACGTTCGAGCTGCTGCGGCAGGCCGAGAAACACGGTGCGAGACTCGCTCTCTTCGGGCGCAAGATCAATCTTGCGGAATCCGCGCTCGAAATGGTCGCGATGATGCGACGCGTGGTGGATGGCGCGATCACTCCTGCCGAGGCGGTTCGCGCCTATCACGATGCCTTGCAGAAGCAGGGCCTGCGTCCGCAACGCAGCCTCGACAACGACCTGGAGATCACGGAGGAGCCGCTCCGGCAGGCTGCCTGAGCCGGTAGCGGACCTAGAGCATCATCCGATCGGACGGAGTCGTTTGATCGGATAAAGATGCTCGTCAAAACAATAGGCGAGAGCATTATCCGATCGAGCGGCATCGTTTGACCGGATAAAGATGCTCGTCAAGACACTAGGCGAGAGCTTGATCCGCGAGCCTAGGCGATCGGATCATGCTCTAGGAGCGCCTCGCGGTCCGTTCCTGGTGCGGTCCCGGGCTCATCCCGTCCCTGGTTGCCTGCGGCGCAGGACGCGAGACAGCCTCCGCCGTCGCCCGGCCGGCGGGATCACCTGCACGCAGGCTGGCGCCCTCGTGCACCACGTCCGGCGCGCCGCGATCAGCGTCCGGGATGCGGCATGGCCTCGGACAACACGCCGCCTAGCCGCAACGGAGCCACCATGCGCGCGAGCCCGGTGCCGTCGTCGGTCTCCACCATCACCCCGCTCAGGCTCGCCTCGCCCTCGGCCGGCGCCAGCCGCTCGCCGGGCATCTTGCGCACGAAGCGGGCGACCGCCGCCTCCTTGCCCATGCCGATGACGCTGTCGTAGTCGCCGCACATGCCGGCGTCGCTCATGAACGCGGTGCCGCCGGGGAGGACGCGGTGGTCGGCGGTGGGGGTATGGGTATGGGTGCCCACCACCAGCGAGACGCGCCCGTCGACCGAGTGCGCGAACGCCATCTTCTCGCTCGTCGCCTCGGCGTGGAAGTCGATCACCGCGGCCTGGATCGTCACACCGAGTCGATGGCGCGACAGCAGCTCGGCGGTGGCGCGGAACGGGTCGTCCATCGCGTCCATGAACAGGCGGCCCATGACGTTGACCACCAGCGCGCGCCGCCCGTCGGCGAGGCTGACCACGACGCTGCCCGCACCCGGCGTGCCGGGCGGGAAGTTGATCGGGCGTATGATGCGCGGCGCCTGGCTGATGTGGCCGATCAGCTCCTTGCGATCCCAGGCGTGGTTGCCGAGCGTGATCACGTCCGCGCCGGCGGCGAACAGGCTGTCTGCCATCGCGGGTGCGAGGCCGAAGCCGTGGCTGGCGTTCTCGCCGTTGACCACGACGAGGTCGAGCCGCAGCTGCGGGCGAAGCTCCGGCAGGGCGGCCTCGACCCGCTCGCGTCCGGCACGTCCGACGATGTCGCCCAGGAACAGGATCCGCAAGCGGGTTCACCTCTCGAGTTGGACCGCGCCGGTCTCGGTCACGATCGCGGTCAGCTTGACGTCGAACGGGCCGCGCGGCACCGCGTCGACCTGCTGCAAGTCGAAGCCGTAGCCGACGGCGCGCGCCCGCGGCAACGCGGCCAGGGTGCGGTCGTAGTAGCCGCCGCCGTAGCCGAGGCGGTAGCCCCGGACGTCGAAGGCGAGCAGCGGCACGAACACCAGGTCCGGCACGGCCGTCACGCCCGCTGGATGCTGGGTCCCGAACCGACCCGGGAGCATCGCGCCGCCGGGATGCCAGCGCCGGAACAGCAGCGCCTGGCCGGGCGCCGGCGTCTGCGGCAGCAACACCGCGTGGCCGCGTGCATGGAGCGCCTGCCACAGCGGACGCAGGTCCGGCTCCCCAGGCAGCGGCCACACACCGCCGACGCTCTCGCTCCTGTCGAGCGGTATCGCGGAGCGGATCGAGGCGATCAGCGCCGTCGCGTCGCCCCCAGGCGCGCGGCGCCCGATCATGCGCTGCCGCAAGGCACGCTTGGCCTCGCGGATCGGCAGCGGGTCACCCGAGGGTTGACCGGGGAGCGCGCTCATCGGGAGCAGTGCGGAGCCGCCATGGCCGTTGGACTGTCGACCTCCCGGAACCCGCTTGTGCAGGTGGGCGCCAGGTAATGCGACCGATGGCCGCAACAGTGCCAGCTCCCGAGGAAGTGCTTATCGGCCCAGGGGTTGAATTGCCTCACGAACCGGGCAGCCCCGCGACATCCATCTAGTCACGTTCAAGCGTTGCCGCAATGGCTTCCGCGCGCTCCGCCAGATTGAGCATCTGCCGCTCGCGCCAGGCCGCCTGGGCGCGCACCGCTTCCGCCTCCTCGATCATCGCCGCGGTCGCCGGCGGCATCCGGTTGGCGGACAGGTCGTAGAGCTCGTCGGCCATCAGCAGCGCGGTCAGCGCCAGCAGCCGGGCCTCCCCGCTCTGGCCGCCGATCGCGCGGATCCGCTCGACGCGGCGGTCGACCTGTGCGGCCATCGATTGCAGGTGCGCCTCCTGCCCATCCTCGCAGCCGACCACGTAGGCGTAGCCGTTGATCCGGATCGTCACCTGCGCCATCGCCCGCTCCCGCGGCATGATCGGCCCGACCATGCCCTGCTGCATCGGTGGGTCGGCCGCATCCGCCGGTCGGCCGCCTCGCGCGCGCCGGCTGCTGCCGCCCTAGACCCCGCCATCCGCCGCCCGCGGCGGATCGGGGGGGATGTCGTCGAGCATGCTGCGCAGCCGCACGATCAGCGCGTCCAGGCTCGCCGCGATGACCGGCAGCTCGGCAGCGGCAGGTTCCGGGCCGGACCGCGCCGCCGCCTCGCGCTCGAGGTCGACCGCGGCTGCCACCTTGGCGGGCTCAATCACTTCGAC
>CAXTOC010000066.1:0-2501 GCA_964245725.1 uncultured Acetobacteraceae bacterium
AGCGCCAGCAGCGCGGCGAGGGCGCCGTATCGGCGCCGCAACGCCGCCGGCGCGATCGACAGCGCCGCGATCACTCGGCAGCGACCGCGGCGCGCCGGACGCGCGAACGCGCGCGCAGCTGGTCGCACCGGGCGGCGGCGAGGGCGCCGGTGAGCATCAAGACCGCCATCGGCACCGGACTGGTGCCGCCGATCTCACCGACCAGCACGGTGCTGACCGCGCCGATGAAGAACACGATGGTGCCGTAGAGCGCCGAGGCGCTCCCGGCCGCGCCGGGATGCGGCAGCAGCGCCCCGATCGCGGCACCGGGCAGCAGGAAACCCAGCGAGATCATGCATCCCATCATGCAGCAGGCGATGGGGAGCGGCCCGCGCAGCGGCGACAGCGACACCGCGAGCATCGCAGCACTGGTCACGATCAGCCCGACCGAAGCCGCGCTGAGCACCCGGACGGTGCCGAACCGCGGCAGGACCCTGGCATTGAGCTGGGTGCCGATGATGTAGCCGATCGCGTTGAGGATGAAGACCGCACCGAACCGGGGGGGCGAGAGCCCGAAGCCGGCCAGGAACACCGGCGGTGCGCCGCCGAGGAAGGCGAACAGGCTGAAGGTGGCGAAGCCGCCTTCCAGCGCGTGGCTGCGGAACACCCTGTCGCGCCAGACCCTGCGGTAGCGCAGCAGGGTCGGCAGCAGTCGCAGCGTGACGTGGCTGCTCGGCGCCAGCGTGTCCGGCAGCAGGCGCCAGATCAGCGCCGTGCACAGCATGCCGTAGAGAGCCGCGATCCAGAAGATCGCCCGCCAGCCCCATTGCTGCGAGATCAGGCCGCCGGCGGTCGGGGCGAGGATCGGCACCACGCCGACCACCAGGGTCAGCCGGCCGATCAGCCGGGCGGCGGCGAGGCCGTCGATCACCAGGTCGCGGATCACGGCCCTGGGGACGGTCAGGCTCGCGGCACCGCCGAAGGCCGCGATCACGCGCCAGAACGAGAGCGCGCCCATCGAGGTGGCCTGCGCACAGCCCACCGAGGCGAGAGTATAGAGCGCGGTGCCGAGCAGCAGCGGCGCCCGCCGGCCATAATGGTCCGACAGCGGCCCGTGCGTGACCTGACCCACCGAAAGTCCGAGGAACCAGGCCGCCAGGGTGATCTGCGCCGCTCCGGGCCGCGCCGCCAGGTCCAGCCGCATCGCCGGGAAGGCCGGGAGATACATGTCCGTCGAAATCGGGCCGACCGCGGTGAGCAACGCCAGCAGGACGATGATGAGGCTGGAGTCGCGGCGCAGCATGCCGGGCCGGTGCCTGGGCTTCCCCGGGGATCTGGTGCCGGTCCGCCTAGGGCGAGTATCCGCCGGTCAGCAGGGGCGGCCCCTCGGATCCGGCCGGCGGTGTCGCGTTGGTGATCGGCCCGCCATAGCTCGCACAGGCCGCCAGCTGCAGGCAGAGCAGGATCGCCGCTGCGCCGCGCGCGATCCCTCGGTGGAAGTGGACGCCGATCCGCATCTGCCTCATCCTCCAGCCCGGTGTCGACCCTTACGCCGCGGCGTCGTCGGGGACGACCAGGCTCAGCTTGTTGAGATCGGCGACCGTCCGCCCCTGCGCGTCCCACGATACCGCATCCTGGTATCGCATGCCGAACAGGATCTCGCCCTGGCCGTAGGAATGGATATCGTGCACCTCGGCCGCCAGGGCAACATCCCGTGCCCTCAGGGTGACGAATAACCTCACGTCCTCCGCCTGCAGACGCTGCTGATCCCAGCCGAACAGCGGGCTGGTCTCGTCGATCACGTGCGCCAGCGTCCAGGTCAGGGCGAACAGGGGAAAGCTCGATCGCCGCAGCTTCAGGTCGTGGGGGCGGCGGAAGCGCTGTCCCTCCGCGGTGACCTCCATCAGCAGTGCGGAGACCTGCGCCTGCGCGTCGGCGAGCAGGGTGAGGCGGCCGTTGGCAATCCGGATCGTCAGCGCCAGGGCACCGTCATGCATGCCGATCACCGCGCGGTCCGCGTACAGGATCTTGGCCCTGGGACGCGAGAAGCGTCCGAACACCAGGCCGGTCAGCACGGCGGTGAAGGCGACGCCGGTGAGGATCTCGGTCGCCGAGACGATGTGGCCGTACAGGGTCGCGGGCGCCATCACGCCGTAGCCGACCGTCGCCAGCGTCTCCAGGCTAAAGAAGAACGCATCGGTGAAGCAGCCGGGACGGGCTTGGGCGACGGCACCGCGCTGCAGCAGGTAGAGGCAGGCGAAGACGCTGTTGAGCGCCAGCTCCAGCCCCAGCATGGCGGCGAAGAAGCGCGGCCAGCTCAGCGACAGCGCCAGGTGGTAGGGGTCGCGCCAGTCGACGCGCCGCAGCCCGCTCTTGCGCACGTCGAACGCGCCGCTCTGCACCGCGAGGCCCGGCGCGATCAGCGCCTGCGGCTCGTCGGCATGCCGCCGGGTCATCGGGTCGTCGGCTCACGCCGGAACAGGCTGAGAACAGCGGCTCTCGATCGCCCGCTCGATCGCCCG
>CAXTOC010000066.1:2601-11582 GCA_964245725.1 uncultured Acetobacteraceae bacterium
CTCACGCCGGAACAGGCTGAGAACAGCGGCTCTCGATCGCCCGCTCGATCGCCCGGCAGAAGTTACAATAATGTTATGATCCGTCATCGCCGGCAGAAAATGCTGTGATGCAACATTTTTCCTCCTATATGCTTTGTCCGTGCATGGTGATGCACCGGAAGGGTCTCGACATGTCGACGTCTCAACATCGTTCAGGAGTGCATGCCTGGGATGAGCGCGATGCGCGCTCGATCGCCAGCAATACCCCCGCCTATCACGGCACAGTGTTCGCGCCGCATCCGGATCATCGGGCGGTTCCGGCACCGGGCGGTATCGGCATCACGGCGACCACACGCTTCGCCTCCGCCTTACTGGCGCGCATCCGCTCGCGCCGCCGCCCTGCCGGGAGTGCGGGCTCGGGCATGACCTCAGCCGGTCGGCCGCAGCGCTAGAATCCTGCCTCCGGGATTCGCCGGCGAATTCCGGAGAGGAGCAGACCAGTATCCTGTTGATAAGGTTTGTGTCCACTGAGAGCCAAGGTCAGAAGGACTTCTGGTTCGGGTCGCTCGGCTCTGGTCGATCATCTCGCCCACCTGCCTGAACAGGCGCCTGTCGTCGAGGCGGAAGTTGAAGAACGCAGCCTGCCCTGGCGCCGCATCCGGTAGCCGCCGCACCAGGCGTGGCGCGTCGCGGAGGTGCAGGTCGGCGCGGCGCGTCAGGCCGCTGCGACCGGCCGGTCCCGTATAGGCCCGGCGGCACTCCGCGAGGCCGGTGCCGCAGGTCGAGACGAGGCGGCCGCACTGGTCGGCTCGGGACATGCTCACCTCGACCGCTCGGCCGATAAGCACCGCCGGCGAGCCGCGCCTGATGCAGGGTCGCGTGCATCATCCGCCACAAGACCGGCGCGGCCCCTGGCGGGGCGAACCGGCCCGGAGATGAGACACCCACCATCCGGGCAGGTAGTGCGGGACGATCTCCCCGATCATCAGCTCGTGAGCGATGCGGCGCGCTTGCCGGCGCGCCTAGAGCATCATCCGATCGAACGGCATCGTTTCATCGGATGATGCTCGTCAGAACAACAGGCCGGAGCTTGATCCGTGAGCGCATGCGATCGGGTCGAGCTCTAGTGCGCCGCGACCGTCCCGGCGGTGGTGATCCAGTGCGCGTGCCCGTCATCGACCACCAGCATGCCGGTGCCCGCCCCTGCCGTCTCCGAGGGCTTGAGGCAATCCTTGCAGAATACCTCCGCTCCCGTCGTGCCGGTGGCCGGCAGGGACGTGTAGCTGTAGTTGGCCAGCTGAACCGGAACCGAGGCGACCACCGACCCTCCCGTGACCTTGATCCCCTGCGCGGCAACCATCGGCATGTTGACCATGGCCGATCCTCCCGCGACCTGGGTTCCGAGATTGACGTTGCCGGTGTTGTCCGATGAGATCGTGCCCGCCGTGGCTCCCGACGAGGTCTGGAACAGCAGTCCCGAGTTCTTGCCGATCACGACCTGGTTGGTCGAATAGATCGCGTTCGCGGTCAGGCTGTTGCTGAAGGTGGCGTTGCCGCCGGTCACGCTCAGGCCATTGCGCGCGACGAACGGGATCGTCGAGATCGCCGAGCCGCCGCCGATCTGGGTGCCGAACAGCACGTCGCCGCTGTCGTCGGAGCTGAAGGTCCCGGCGATGCTGCCGGTCGAGGTCTGGAACCACAGCGATGCCGACTTGCCGATCTCGATCTGGTTGTTCGAGTAGATCGCGTTCGCCGTGAGGCTGTTGCTGATCGTCGCGACGCCTGCGGTCAGGCCGCCGCTGACGGTGGCGTTGCCGCTGACGTTGATCCCGTTCTGGGCCGTGATCGGGTTGCTCGCCACCAGCGCGCCGCCGGCGGTCTGGGTGCCGATGACGGTGTCGCCCTGCGCGTCGCTGTTGATCGTGCCGCCGATGCCGCCACTCGGCGTACGCAGGATGAGCGTGCTGCTGTTCCCCAGCGACACGTTGTTGTCGCTCTGCACATAGAGGTTGCAGTGCGCGCTGAAGCCGCAGAACCCGATTCCGCCCGAGTAGCCGGGCGGGCTGAACACGATCTGCCCTTCAAGCGTCCCGTCGAAGTTGCCCTGGGTGCCGTCGACCATCAGCCCGACGCGCATCGAGCCGTAGTTCACCCCGGTGCCGACGGCGTCGCGCTGCAGCCAGGTCATCAGGCGCATGGTGTTGTAGTCGATCAGCTTCGACGTCTCCATCAACTCGCTCCTGCTGTTGAGGGAGGTGGGCACGCTGCTGTTGCCCTTGAACAGCAGCGACGTCGCCTGCATCACGTTCGCCGTCGGGATCTCGTTGAACTTGAGCAGGGTCGGCATCTCGCCGGCGAGCAGGAGGTCGTAGCTGTCGGTAGTCGGAAGCACCGGGTGCGCGCCGGAGGTGCCGTAGCCGACGACGCCGAGCGGGCTGTAGCCGATCGTCATGCCGTGGAAGCTCGCGTCGTAGTCGACGGTGCTGTAGTTGACCTGGTCGAGCTCGAGGCCCTCGAACTGGTGGATCTGGCTGTCGTGGTTCTGCGGGAACGCGTAGGGCGCACCGTTGCTGACGCTCGCGGCACTGCTGGGGTCGGGGCTGTAGATCTGCACCCAGTTGTTCAGGAAGGCCTTCGTCGGCGCACCGACGAACACCGCCGGCGCGTTGTAGGACGAGCGTACCTTGTCCAGGTTGGCCGTCGCCACGGGCGGCACCTGGCCGCTGGCTCCGTTGCCTTGGCCGGGGACCGTCCAGCCCGCCACCGTGATCGAGCTGCCGTCCGCCGCCCAGCTCTTCACCGTGCTGCCGTAGTAGTTCACCACCGGCAGCGTGGTGGTGGGGGCGACGAACAGCTTGAGCGTGGCAGCCAGCGCGTGGCCGGTCGTCGCGTCGGCGACGCTGATGGACCCGGAGCCGGGCGCGGTGATGGACACCGGCACCCCGGCTGCGGCATCCGCTGCCGACGCGGCCAGGTAGAGGTTCCCGTACTCGACCATCGCGTAGTAGGTCTGCCCCGCCGTCACGCCGGCCGGCAGGGTGCCGGTCGAGGACAGGGTCAAGCCGTCGCCGTTCGAGATCGTCGCGAGATCGGACGCGGCGAGGGTGAAGGACGACGCGGTGACGCGCAGGTCGATGCTGTTCGTGGTGACCCACATCGAGCGACGCAGCAGAGCCAGCTGGGCGGCCGACAGGGCCGGGCTGAAGTTGACCGTGGTGGCGGTGTAGCTGACGCTGCGCGCGACGTTGTCGGAGTTGGTGATCGCGCTCGAGGCGGTGACGCGCGGCAGCACGTTGTTCGTCTGGTTGTAGAGGCTGACCATGTCGAAATCCGCGCTGTCGGCCATGACCGACGGGCCGCCATTGAAGCCTGCGTCGATGCCCGCGCGCATGTTCACGAGCGAGGCGTCGGTCGTCACCATCGAGAGCAGGGCGCCGGTATCGTAGTAGCCGTAGGGCGCGCCCCTGATCGTCAGCTGCCCGCTGGCCCACTCGGCGCTCCCTCCGAGCTGGAGCGAGTCGGGCGAGGCGTAGGCATCGCCGGCGGTCGGAGTGACCGGGAAGATGGTCACGCGCGGCGCGCCGCCGTCATTCGAGAAGGTGTCGGGTCCCTGGCCGTTGACGACGACGGACGAACCGCTAAGCGTCTGCGCGCGGGCCGCCGCACCTGCGGCCAGGAGCAGAAAGATCGAGAGCCTTGAGAGTCGCATTGCGCCCCGCATCCTGAGGTCTCACGCCGGATCCGTGAGAACGACATGGACTCTATTCAGTCCCAAAACGACTTGGCAGCATTGCGTTGCGCGCTGCGCCGGCCGCGGAGGCGATGCACCCTGAAATTCCGCTTGCGACACGGCTCGGGTCATGCCGCCGGCAACCTCGCACGCCACGGTGGGCCGCCTCCTCCGCGTCAGCCCGGCGGCGACCTGAGAAAGCCCATCATCCGTCCCACTTCCGCGTAGTGCTGGACCTCGTCATGATACACGTTGTTGGCCACATCCAGCGCCGCGCGCGGGTAGGTGCGGGTGTACCAGGAGACGTCGAGCTTGCACGGCAGCAGGCCGCGGACGAAGCCGTCGCTCGCGTAGTCGTTGACCAGCCCGCAGATGCCGAACCGCTCGCGCAGGCTGACCTTCTCCGGATACATCGCCACGTAGTCGCGCTCGTCGAAGACGCGAAGGTAGGCGTCGAGGCTCTTCTCGACCGCCGGCCGCGTGGCGCAGACCTGTTCCAGCGACCGGGCCGACAGCGCCGTCCAGAGTCCGGCGATGGGATCGAGGTAGTCGCGGCAGCGCTGCACGGGCAGCGCATAGTTGTTCGGGAACAGGTAGAACTCGTATCGGTCATCGTCTTGCGGCACGAGGAAGGATCCGCGGTGCTGGTTCGGGTTGAGGAGCCCGGTCAGCGGGAGGTAGATCCGCTTCGCGTCCGAGATCCACGCGGCGAGCCACGAGAAGGTGCTCACGCTCGGGACGATGTGAACCGAGCGGCGGAGGTAGTTGAAGTCGAACCGCGCGTCGTTCCCGGAGACGAAGCGTGCCGCGGGAAAGCGCCGCCGCAGCTCGTCGCAGTACGGGTTGTTGCCGAGCTGGCCGAAGAACACCGGCTTCAGGCCGGTCTTGCCGACCAGGAACTCGTAGAACCCGATCGGTATCATCGTGTAGTCCGGGTGGACCGCCTCCAGGACCTCCCCGCCCCGGATGCTGATGACGAGCTCGTCCTCCCGACCATGCTCGGGCTGATCGTCCAGCCTCAGGATCTCGCCGTAGTCGACCTCGCCGCGCGGGATGAAGTTGTCCACGTGCTGGTAGAAGCCCTCCATGCTGAGGAAGGCTGCCGTCGATCCGTCGATGATCTGCTTGTAGGCCTGGAACGGCAGCAGGCCCCTGCCCGCGAGGTTCGCGCGCATCGTGTCGTGCAGCCCGGGCATGACGCCGAGGCTCCGGTCCGGCCGGTCGACCTCGAAGATCGGGATCGAGACGTTGATCACCTCGCCGTAGCCCAGGATGCGGCGGAGCTTCAGGGCCGCCATGTACATCATGGCGATGTTTCCGGGGTTCCCCTTGAACCAGAGCCGTATCGGGAATTCCCGCATGTCGTTCCGCCTTGCCGGACCGTAACAGAATGATCAGCCCCCCGGGCGCGCGTCAACGGCGCGGCGGTCCGCGTGCGGCCTTCGGACCGGCTCGTCGCCTGCGCTCGACGTGGCGAGCCGGCGGCCCCGCATGCGATGCTCCAGTGTCGGCCGGGGGAAGCGAGCGATGACGATCAGCGGGAGCGGTCTGCCGGCGGGAGCGGTCCTGCTCGGGCTGTCGTGGATCTTTTCGACCCTGTTCGCGGGCGGCGGTCCAGCAGGAGCGGCGCCGCCCGCGGGAGAGCCGCCCCCGGGCGACCGGTCCGCCGCCGGAGCGTCGCCGTCGCGCGCCTCGCCGACGGATGATCACGCCCTGCTGTTCCCCGTCGGCCATGACGAGCCTCGTTGGGGTATCGATCCGGATTCGATGCAGCTCGGTGGTGCGTCGGCCGCGGACTACCAAGGTCAGGGAGCGCCGCCCCGTCAGCGTGGGGCGGCCTCGTCCTTGACGATCCACGCCATGCCCTACGGCAACTACGACAGTGCCGCCGCGCTCTCCATCGTGATCGATGCGAAGCGCCGGGAGTCGGCGCGGGACGGCATCGGCGCCGGGCTCGAGTCCGGCAATCACGCCGGCCCGCTGGGCCCGCTCTCGGCGTATCCGGATTTCGAGGCGGTCAACCTGTACTCGCTGACCCATTCGGCCGACGCGCGCCTGATCCTGCACGACGTCACCTACGACGCGCACCACCTCTACCCCCATCCGGCGCTGACGCAGGCGCAGCTGGCACAGCTTCGCCTCGGCATGAACGTCGTCAGCAACAGCGTCGATCCCGGTCTGCCCGTCTCGTCCCTGGGCGAGACGCCGCGGATCCCGCTGATGAACACCTATGGCGGCTTCATCGACGGCTGGGCGGCGGATGGCTCGGCCGTGCACGTGGTCGGGTGGACCGTGCTCGGCGGCGGCGATGCGCGCGCGGGACAGGTGCCCGGCGACCGGCTCGACACCCGATGGACCCATTACGGGACCAGAACCTGCTTTCTCGGCGCGCCGACCAAGGATTTCCTGAACGTCTGGGTGATGGGCTTCGATCCCGTCCGGGACGTGCACGGGACGCCGACGACGAGCCTCGTACATCGTTTCGAGGGCCTCGAGCTGGACATGTACAACGAGGCGCGCTCCGACTACGAGGCGTCGTTCCACGGCATGACCATCAGCTACTCGCCGCACGCCTATCTCGACAGCGGCACCAGCCAGCGGCGCGCCGTCCGGCCGGCTGCGGACAGCTACGACATGCTGCTGGGCGGCGAGGGGATACAGAACATACTCCGGCTCACCGGCGGCCCGGGTTCGACGGAGATCGACGGCACCACCCTGCACGTCGACGGCAACACGGGCGTCCCGCCCCAGGCGAACGGCCGTGACACCCGGACCGAGACGCTGGAGTCGACGACGGAGGCCGAAGGCAACCGGCTGCGTATGGTCACCTGGGGCCAGAGGGGCAGTGCGCAACCAGGCTGGCGGGGCGTCACGATGAACGTGGGCCTGATCGTGGACGGCACCGCGGGCGATCCCGCGACGGGCTCGACGATGGGCAGGGTCAGCTTCAACCCGCCCGGCCACCCGGGGGGTGTCTCGCTGCTGACCGCCGACGGATCCGGCCTGACCGTCGAGAACGGCGGCGGCGTCTCGTTCAGCGCGCGCGCCTTCCGGATGCTGCCGAAGACCGCGGCTCCGGGCGTCAACTTCTTCTGCAGCGACTGCCTCGCCGCCCGTGAGCAGCCGGGACACGGCTCCGGAATGAACGTCGTCATGAACGCGAGGGGGTGCTGGATGACCAGTGCCGGGATGGAGGCCCGCGACTAGCCTGCCGCGCGCGCCGGATTCAGATCCAGGCCGGGAGCACCGCATCCGTCATGCGGATGAGCAGGTCCCTCTGCGCGTCGGGCAGGAGCTGGATCGCGGATGCGCAGATCATCGGGGACACCCCCGCGAGGGTCATGGCGCGGATGCCGGTCGCGCTGTCCGTGATCCGGGCGACGCCCTCGCCGACCGGCCGGATCTCGTCCGGAGGATCGACCGGCGAGAGGGTGAACGCCTCCCAGTCGCTCGGCTTCCACCGGTCCGACGACGTGGCGCCGCTGCCGCTCGCGTCGGGCGGCAGCGCGGTGAGGAAGCGCGTCGCCCTCGGGCGGCACAGGTAGACGGCGTCACGGCCCGGGAGGGGCTGCGGCCGGTAGGCCAGGACGTCGGACACGCGAGGATCGAGCGGTGCTTGCAGCGGGCCAGCGAGCTGCGGCGCGGCGAGGTGCAGATGCGCCGTGGCGCCCGCGTACAGCGCGTAGACCGGTGCGCAGCCTCTCGCGTCGAGCGCGTCGCGACCGACATGCACCAGTCGCTTGCCGGCATCGACCGCGAGCACGGTGCCGAAGCAGGTCGTCACGAGGTGCGGCACGATCCTGCAGCCCGGCGACGCGGCGCGCTCCGCCTCGTCGCCGCCCGGGGCTGTGCTTCCGGCCAGGCTCAGGCAGAAGGCACGCATGATCTCCGAGGTGATCCCGAACAGCTCCCGATTGGCCCGCTGGAGCCTGCCCAGAGGCTCACGGTCCTCGATCTCGTTCTTGTTGAAGACGTTCCAGTACTCGTTGGTCAGGCCGCGCAGGTCGGAGCGCCTGCGTGTGCGCTCGATGAAGTGCTCCATGCTGCGCGGGATGAAGTGCATGAGTTTCGCGGTGGACCAGTCCGGATCGTGCGCGATGGCACCTGGACCGCCCCAGCGCACCGGCACCCCCTGCGCGTCGACGTAGGGCCGGTCGCCGACCTCGAAGGTGTGCGGATCGCGCCAGCGGTTGCTGACCAGGCGCGGCCGGACGAACGACTTCACGCTGCGGTTATGTCCGAACTGCGGCGGCGCGTGTCGAGTGAAGGCTTCCACGGTCGTGGGTTCCGGCTTGAGCAGGTGGCCGTTGCTGCCGTAGATGCACCAGCTGACCGCGACCGCGGCGGCGTCCGGAAACCGGTCGAGGAAGCTCGGCAGGTCGAGGTCGCCGCGAAGCTGCAGGAACTCGTCCGCGTCGAGGAAGCCGATCCAGTCGAACTCCTCGCGGAACTCCTGGACCGCGCCGAGATAGACCGCTTTCTGGCGCGCGGTGAAGGGCTGCACCGAGAGGTCGGTGCGGAACGCGCGCACGTCGAACGCACGGGATGCGGCGAGGGCGGCTTCCCAGGTGCCGTCGGTGGAATGGTCGTCGTAGACGATGATCGTGTCGACGCCGAGCGCCAGGTACCAGGCCAGCCAGGCGCAGAAGTCGGGGTACTCGTTCCGGACGAACACGACCACGGCGATCTTCGACATCATGCAGACGACCTTTCGGTATCGCCGGGCCGGCCTCATCGGAACCCGTGGCGCGCCCTACTGGACTCGAACCAGTGACCCATAGCTTAGAAGGCTATTGCTCTATCCAACTGAGCTAAGGGCGCGCAGGAGGCCGGTAGGGACGTTCAGTGCGTCCAGTTCTGCTGGCGGTCGAAGCGGAAATTGTCGGCGTAGGCCTTGGGCTTGCGGATGCGTGGCACCGGGAGCTCCAGGTCGTAGGCGATCCCCTCGCGCTCGGCGTAGGCGATCGCCTCCTCGCGGGTCGCGAACCGCAGCCGCAGCTGGCTCTGGGTGTCGCCGCTGCCGGTCCAGCCCATCAGCGGGTCGGTGCGACGCGGCAGCGACTGGCCGTATTCCAGGATCCAGTCATGCATGTTGGCCTGACCGGACTGCGCCGCGGCCTTGGGCTCCCTGAAGATCCGGGCACGCAGCCCCTGCTTGTCCGCCATGCTCGGCTGTTTTCCCTTCGACCTGGTCGGGGCGGCCGGACTCGAACCGGCGGCCTCGTGTACCCAAAACACGCGCGCTACCAGGCTGCGCCACGCCCCGCACCGC
>CAXTOC010000067.1:0-11417 GCA_964245725.1 uncultured Acetobacteraceae bacterium
CCATCATGGCGCCATCCCCTCGTCGCCCAGTACGAACCGCTCGATGCCCTCGGCGAAGCCCTCCTCCTCGGACGAGGCGCTGACGTGGGTGGCGGCCGACTTCACCTCGTCGCTGGCCTGGCCCATCGCGATTGAGACGCCGCCGCGCCGGAACATCAGCACGTCGTTGGGCTGGTCGCCCAGCGTGGCGATCGCGCCCGGCGCGACGCCCAGCCGCTGCGACAGCCACTGCAGCACGTCGCCCTTGTTCGCGTGCGGGTGGGTCACGTCGAGGTAGTATGGCTGCGAGCGTGCCGCCGAGGCGCTGTCGCCGAGTGCCGCCTGCACCTCCTTCTCGCACCGCACCATCAGCTCGAGATCGTCGCTGACGCCGACGATCTTGACCGCGGCGTCCAAGGCAGCGCCGAAGTTGGTGGCGACCTTGGGCGGGAACTTCACCGTCCACTCCTCGCGCGCCACGTGCGGCCCCTTGGCGTCGGGCACCAGCCAGTCCTCGCCGCTGTACACCCAGACGTCCACCTTGTGCTCGCGCAGCAGCGACACGGTCCGCTCCGCCACCTCGCGTGGCAGCGTCCTCGCCTCGATGATCGACAGGTCGGGCTGGACGAACATGCCGCCGTTGAAGCCCGCGATCGGCTCGCTGATCTCGAGCGGCGCGATGACCATCTCCATGCCCTTGGGCGGCCGCCCGCTGGTGATGGCGAAGCGTATCCCGCGCTGCCGCAGCGCCCGCACCGCCCGGATGGCGCGCTCGGTCAGGATCTTCTCCTTGGTCACCAGCGTGCCGTCGACATCCGCCAGCACCAGCGCGATCGGCTCTGCGCTCATCGTCTCGCTCCCGCTTCGGCGCCCTGGCTGCGCGGCAGCAGCAGCTGCTCGACCGCCAGCGCCCATCCCTCCTGCTCGTTGCTGTCGGTCACGTAGTGCGCCGCCTCACGCACTTCCGCGGTGCCGTTGCCCATCGCGATCGCCAGGCCGGCGACGTCGAGCATGGCGATGTCGTTGCCCATGTCGCCGATGCAGGCCATCTCGTCCGCGGGCACCCCGAGCAGCTCCGCCAGGCGCAGTGCGGCGTTCCCCTTGTTGGCGTCGGGATGCGTCACGTCGAGATAGTAGGCCTGCGAGCGATGCGCGTTGACCCGGTCGCCCAGCATGGTCTGCAGGTTGATCTCCACCCGCTCCAGCAGGTGGTAGTCGGCGGTCGATCCCATGATCTTGCCGATCCGGTGGTAGTGGCCCTCGAAGCTCGGCACCGGGATCGGTTCGATGCCCACCGCACGGCGCTCCTTCTCGACGTAGGCGCCCCCGGCCTGACGCCCCGGCCCTTCCAGCACCAGCCAGTCGCCGCCGGCGAACACCCATGGCTCGACCCCGTGCTCGCCGAGCGCCTCCACCACCCGGCGCGCCACGTCGGCGTCGAGCGCCAGCTGCGCCAGCACCGTGCCGTCCGGCGCCAGGATCTCGCCGCCGTTCAGCCCGGCGCGCGGCGTGTCCAGGCCGAGCGGGGCGATGAACATGTCCATGCCGCGCGCCGGCCGGCTGCTGACCAGGGCGAGCTGGATCGAGGCCTCGCGCAGCCGATGCACCGCCGCGAGCGCGCGCGGCGTCACCTGCTTGGTGCTGGTCACCAGGGTGCCGTCGATGTCGGAGACCAGCAGGCGGATCCGCGCGCTGGCGTCGCTGCGCGCCGAGTTCAGGGTCGGGGTTCGCAGTCCGGTCACGCGGTCAGCCTCAGCCAGTGCCGTCCGTCGCGGGTCAGCAGCGCGTCCGCCTCGTCGGGCCCGGGCTTGCCGGCGGCATAGAAGCACAGCTCGCCGAGGCCGGCACCCCAGGCGTCGAGCGCGGGCTGCACCACCCGCCAGCCCGCCTCGATGTTGTCGGCGCGCTGGAACAGGGTCGCGTCCCCGATCAGGCAGTCGTAGATCAGCGTCTCGTAACCGGTGCTGGGCCCCTCCTGGAACCAGTCGGCGTAGTCGAACTTCATCCGCACGCCACCCAGCTTGACCACCGGTCCGGGCATCTTGGCCGAGAACTGCATCGTCACGCCCTCGCTCGGCTGGATCTGCAGCACCATGATGTTCGGCGTCAGCTTGTCCACCGGCGTGTCGCGGAACAGCGCGTACGGCGCCTGCTTGAAATGCACCGCGATCTCGGTCTTGCGCTGGGTCAGCCGCTTGCCGGTGCGCAGGTAGAACGGCACTCCCGCCCAGCGCCAGTTGTCGATGTTGAGCTTCAGCGCGGTGAAGGTCTCGGTGCCGGAGTCGGGTGCCACGTCCGGCTCCTCGCGGTAGCCGGGATAGGGGCGTCCGGCGATCATGCCGGCGGTGTACTGCCCACGCACCGCGTCGCGCCCATCCAGCTGATGGATCGCCGCCAGCACCTTGGACTTCTCGTCGCGCACCGCGTCGGCGTCGAACGAGGTCGGAGCCTCCATCGCCACCATCGCCAGCAGCTGCATGATGTGGTTCGGCACCATGTCGCGCAGCGCGCCGGTGCCCTCGTAGAAGCGCCCGCGCTTCTCCACGCCCACCGTCTCGGCCGCCGTGATCTGCACGTGGTCGATGTTCTGTCGGTTCCACAGCGGCTCGAAGAAGCCGTTGGAGAAGCGCAGGGCGAGGATGTTCTGCACCGTCTCCTTGCCCAGGTAGTGGTCGATCCGGTAGATCTGGCTCTCCGCCAGCGATGCCGCCAGCTTGACGTTCAGCGCGCGCGCCGAGGCGAGGTCGGAGCCGAACGGCTTCTCCACCACCACGCGCCGGAAGCTCTGCCCGGTCTCGTGGGTCAGCCCGGCCGCATCCAACTGCGAGACGATGGTGCCGAAGAAGCGCGCCGCCACCGCGAGGTAGAACACGCAGTTGCCGGGACCGCAGCCGGCTGCGAGCTGCCGGTAGGTCTGCGGATCATCGAAGCTGCCGCGCAGGTAGCTGACGCGCTGGTTCAACCAGGCCCAGGCCTCTTCCTGCAACGTCGCGGCACTGGCTTTGCGGAGTGCCACGAACTCGCGCATGGTGCGGTCGAGCTGCGCCCGCAGCGCCTCCGTGCTCAGCTCGGCCCAGTCGACGGCGACGATCGAGAAGCTCTCGTCGAGCAGGCCGCCGCAGGCCAGGTTGTAGATCGCCGGCATCAGCAGCCGACGCGTCAGGTCGCCGCCGCCGCCGAAGATGACCATCCGGCAGGGCGGGCTGCGCATCGGCCGCCCGGCATCGTCGTCGTCCTGGGTCAGCTCCTGGAGGGCGTCGGGGCGCGCATCCATCCCTCAGCCCTTGACCTCCGAGACTTCGCCGCCGTGCTTCTTCTCCGTCATGTGCTGCTCGATATGGCCGCCGAACTGGAAGCGCATCGCCGAGAGCAGCTTCTCGCCGTAGTTGTTGTCGGTGCGGCTGCGGAAGCGCGTGAACAGCGCCGCGGTCAGCACCGGCACCGGCACCGCCTCCTCGATCGCGGCCTCGATGGTCCAGCGTCCCTCGCCGGAGTCCGCCACCTGCCCGGTATAGTCGGACAGGCTCACGTTCTTCGCCAGCGCCGAGGCGCACAGGTCGAGCAGCCACGACGAGACCACGCTGCCGCGCCGCCACACCTCGGCGATGTCGGCCATGTTCAGCTCGAAGCGCTCGTCCTCGGGCAGGTCGTGCGAGCTCTTGTTGCGCATCACGTCGAAACCCTCGGCGAGCGCCTCCATCAGCCCGTACTCGATGCCGTTATGCACCATCTTGACGAAGTGCCCCGAACCGGCCGGACCGCAATGCAGGTAGCCCTGCTCGGCGCGCGGATCGAGCGAGCCGTCGCGCCCCGGGGTGCGCTCGACATCGCCCGGTCCCGGGGCGAGCGCGGACAGGATCGGGTCGATCTGCTCGAACGCCTGCTTGGCCCCGCCGATCATCATGCAGTAGCCGCGCTCCAGCCCCCACACGCCGCCCGAGGTGCCGACATCGACGTAGTGGATGCCCTTCTCGCGCAACTCCTTGGCCCGGCGGATGTCGTCCTTGTAGAAGCTGTTGCCGCCGTCGATGATGATGTCGCCCTCCGACATCACCCGACCCAGCGCCTCCACCGCCTGCTCGGTGATGGCACCCGCCGGCAGCATCACCCACACCACCTTCGGCGCGGACAGCTTGGCCACCATGTCCTCGAGACCGCTCGCCGCGACGCTGCCCTCGGCTCGTCCCTGCACCTTCGAGGTCACGCCCGGATCGTGATCGTAGAGCACGACCTGGTGTCCGTGCCGCGACAGGCGCACCGAGATGTTGCCGCCCATGCGGCCGAGGCCGACTACGCCGATCTGCATTCTGTCTCTCCATTGGCAGGCCCGCCGACAGGCGAAGGCGCCACCTCGATCCGCCTGCGCGCGATCGTGCCGGCGGCCGAGGCTGCTACGTCAAAGAGCGAGGGACGTCCCCGCCGCTACAGCGCGCCGGCGATCGCGCCGCCAAGCCGTTCCAGCCCGGCCTTGAGGTCGCCCTTGATGTGCACCCGCAGCGCCCGCCGGCCGCGCTCGGCCAGCACGTCGAAATCGCCGCGCGCCTGCGCCGCCTTGACCACGCCGAAGGTGTATTTCTCGCCCGGCACCGCCACGTCGGCGGCGTCGTTGGCGGTGATCTGCAGGAACACCCCGCTGTTGGGCCCCCCCTTGTAGGCCTGCCCGGTGGAATGCAGGAAGCGCGGGCCGAACTCGGCGCAGGTCGCCAGGTGCCTGGCGTCGCGTATCGCCAGCCGCGCCGCCTGGATCCATGCGCGAGTCCCCGGGTCGCGCTGGATATAGGCCAGCAGCGCCACGTAGTCGCCCGCCTGCGCACGCGCGAAGTGCGCCCGCAGCACCGCCTCCAGCGACCCGCCCTTGAGTGCCGCAGCATTGCTCTGGTCGGCGAAGAAGCTGAGATCGCCGTCGCTGCCGAACGCCTCCTCGGCCGGCAGGGTGCCGCTCTGGTTGTAGGCGTCGGTCAGCTTGCGGGTGGCGACCTTGCTCGCCTCCACGTCCGGCTGGTCGAAGGCGTCGATGCCGATGATGGCGCCGGCGACCGCGGTGGCGAACTCCCAGCGGAAGAACTCCTGGACGATCTGCAGCGTCGAGGACAGCGAGATCGTCACCACCGGCTGGCCGGCCTGCTTCAGCGCCGCGACCGCCGCGTCCTGGGCGGCATCCGGCGCGTCGGTCAGCCGCAGGTAGGCGAACACCCGATCCTTGCCGTAATGCTCGGGCGAGGCCAGGGTCTCGCCGTCCACCGGGATCAGCCCATGCCCGTCCTTGCCGGTGGACTCCGCCATCAGCTGCTCGAGCCAGGCGCCCATGTCCGCGACCGCCGGCGAGGCGACGATCGTCACCTTGTCGCGGCCGTGCTTCGCGGCGACGCCGAGCACCGTGCCGAGCTGCACGCCGGGGTTCTGCAGCGGCGGCGAACCGGCACCGCAGGCATAGGCCATGCGCTGGCCGGCCTCCAGGAAGGCGCGCAGCTCGATGCCCGCCGCGGCCGCCGGCACCAGCCCGAAATTCGACAGCACCGAGTAGCGGCCGCCGATCCCCTTGTCGCCGTAGAAGATCTTCCAGAAGCCGTCCGACTTGGCGACCTCCTCCATGTGCGAGCCCGGATCGGTGACGGCGACGAAGTGACTGCCGGCCTGCTCGGCGCCCACGGCCTGGCGCATCTTGTCGAAGAAGTACGCCTTGAGGATGTTTGGCTCGAGCGTGCCGCCGGATTTGGACGACACGATCACCAGCGTCCTGGCGAGGTCGACGCGGCCCTCGAACGCCACCACCTGCTGCGGATCGGTGCTGTCCAGAACCAGGAGCTCGGGATAGCCGCCGCGCTTGCCGAAGGTCTCGGACAGCACCTCCGGGCCGAGGCTGGAGCCGCCCATGCCGAGCAGCAGCACGTGCGAGAACTCCCTCTCCCGCACCGCCTGCTGGAAGCTGGTGAGCTCCTCCAGCCCGGCCAGGCGCTCGTCGATGATATCGAGCCAGGCCAGCCACTTGCCTTCGTCGCCGCCGGTCCAGACCGAGGCGTCGCGTTCCCAGATCTGGCGCACCGTGCCGGCCTTGCGCCACTCCTCCAGGCTGGCCTTGTACGCCTCGTCGAGCTCGGGCGGCAGGCTGATCTCGGTGCGCGTCAGCCGGTCGCCGGCGAGTGCGGCCTGCTTGGCCGCGACCGCGCCGAGCAGCTGGTCGAAGGATTCTGAGAAGGCCTGCACGCCGTCGACCACCAGCTTCGCGGTGACGCCGGGCAGGTCCAGCCCCAGCCGGTCGGCTTCCGACAGCACGTGCCGGGCACCCTCGACATCCTCGAGCAGCGCGTCGCGCGGCGTGCCGTGGTCGCGGAAGGCGTCCATCGTCGCCGGCGGCATGGTGTTGACGGTGTCCGCCCCCACCAGCTCCTCGACGTAGAGCACGTCGCTGTACGCCTTGTCCTTGGTCCCGGTGCTGGCCCACAGCAGCCGCTGCGGGTTGGCCCCGGCACGCAGCAGCACCTGCCAGCGCTCGCTCGCCGAGACCTCCAGGTAATGCTGATAGGCGAGCTTGGCGTTGGCGATCGCCACCTTGCCGCGCAGCGACTTCAGCGCGGCCGCCTCCGGATCGTCCTTGCCCAGCCGCGCGTCGATCTCCTTGTCGATCAGCCCGTCGATGCGGCTGACGAAGAACGAGGCGACGCTGGCGATATGGCTGATGTCGTGGCCCTGGCCGTGCCGCGTCTCGAGGCCCTGTATGTAGGCCTCCAGCACCTTGCGGTAGGCATCGATCGAGAACAGCAGCGTGACGTTGATGTTGATCCCCTCGGAGATCAGCGTGCGGATCGCCGGCACGCCCGGCTCGGTGCCCGGCACCTTCACCATCAGGTTGGGACGCTCGACCGCCTGCCACAACCGACGCGCCTCGGCGATGGTCTCCTCGGTGCGCAGACCCAGGTAGGGCGAGACCTCCAGGCTGACATAGCCGTCCAGCCCCTCGGTGCGGTCCCAGACCGGCTTGAGCACGGCGGCGGCGGCGCGTATGTCGTCGATCGCCATCGTCTCGTAGAGCGCGCTCACCGTGGCGTTGCGGTCCGCCGCGAGCTGCTTGAACTGGTCGTCGTAGTCGGTGCCGTGGCCCATCGCCTTCTCGAAGATCGACGGGTTCGACGTCACCCCGCGCAGGCCGTCATCGCGTACCAGCGCCTCCAGCTTGCCCCCGAGCACGAAGGAGCGCTGGATGAAATCCAGCCACGGCGACTGCTTGAACTGCTCCAGCGCCTGCAGCGGGTTGGCCGCGACCGCGGCACCTGGCGTCTTCTGCACTACGTTCATGTCCAGCTCCTATGTCGATCCGGAGGCCGTGTGCCCGTGCCGCCCGCTCAAGCCGACTGCCTGGCCTGCTTGCGCGCGGCGTCCAGCACCTTCTCCGGCGTGAACCCGAACTTCTCCTGTAGCGCGCCCAGCGGCGCCGAGGCGCCGAAGGTGCGCATCACGATCATGCTGCCGGTGGCGCCGGCGTAGCGGTCCCAGCCGAGTGCGGCCGCCTGCTCGATCACCACCCGGCCGGTCACCGATGGCGGCAGCACGGCATCGCGATATTCCTGGCTCTGCTGCTCGAACAGCTCCCAGCACGGCATCGACACCACGCGCGCGCGGATACCCTCGGCCGTCAGCTTCTCGTAGGCCGACACCGCCATGCCGACCTCGGTTCCGGTCGCCATCAGGATGACGTCTGGCGTGCCGTCGCTGTCAGCCAGCACGTAGGCGCCCTTGGCCAGTCCGGAGGCCGGCGCGTACTTGCTGCGGTCCAGGGTCGGCATCGGCTGGCGGCTGAGGATCAGCGCCGCCGGCACCTCCTTGAGCGGCAGCACCAACCGCCAGGCCTCCGCCACCTCGTTGGCGTCGCCCGGCCGTATCGTCAGCAATCCCGGCGTAGCCCGCAGCTGCGCCAGCTGCTCGATCGGCTGGTGCGTCGGCCCATCCTCGCCGACGCCGATGCTGTCGTGCGTGAAGATGTAGAGCACCGGCACCTCCATGATCGCCGACAGCCGGATCGGCGGCTTCATGTAATCCATGAAGATCAGGAAGCCCGAGCAGTACGGCCGCAGGCCCGACAGCGCGATGCCGTTGGAGATCGAGCCCATCGCGTGCTCGCGCACGCCGAAATGCAGGTTGCGGCCGCCATAGCTGCCCCGCTCGAAGCTGCCCGCACCCTGGAAGGTCAGGTTGGTCTTGGTCGAGGGCGACAGGTCGGCCGCACCGCCGATCAGCCAGGGCAGGTTCGGCGCGATCGCATTCAGCACCTTACCCGAGCTCTCCCGCGAGGCCACGCCCTTCTCGCTCGGCTCGAAGGTCGGGATCTCCTTGTCCCAGCCTTCCGGCAACGTGTGCTCGTTGATCATGTCGAGCTCGGCCGCGAGCTCGGGATATTCCGCCCGGTAGCGGTCGAACAGCGCGTACCACTCGGCACTCAGCCTGGCGCCGCGCTGGCCGATGCCGGCGGCGAAGTTCTGCATCACCCCGTCCGGCACGTAGAACTGCTTGTCCTCGGGAAAGCCGTAGGCGCGCTTGGCGCCGCGGATCTCGTCCTCGCCGAGCGGCTCGCCGTGCGCCTCCTTGGTGCCGGCCTTGTGCGGCGCACCGTAGCCGATCTGGCTGTGCACGACGATCATGCTCGGCCGGTCGGTCACCGCGCGCGCCTCCTCCAGCCGCTGCTGGATCAGCGCGGTGTCGTTGGCATCCGGCACCTCCGACACCGCCCAGCCATAGGCCTCGAAGCGCTTGTGCGTGTTCTCGATGAAGGCGAGCTCGGTGGAGCCCTCGATGCTGATCTGGTTGCTGTCGTAGATCCAGGTCAGGTTCGACAGGCCGAGATGGCCGGCGACCGAGGCGGCCTCGCTCGACACGCCCTCCATCATGTCGCCGTCGCCGCACAGCACATAGACGTGGTAGTCGAACAGGGTGAAGCCCGGCTTGTTATAGCGATCCGCCATCCAGCGCTCGGCGATCGCCATGCCGACCGAGTTGCCGCAGCCCTGGCCAAGCGGGCCGGTGGTGGTCTCCACCCCGGAAGTGAAGCGATATTCCGGATGTCCCGGCGTCTTGCTGCTCATCTGGCGGAACTGCTGCAGGTCCGCGATCGACAGCGAGGGCGCGCCCTTCTCGCCGCCCTCGTTCACCTCCCGGATCCCGGTGAGATAGATCAGCGAGTACAGCAGCATCGAGGCGTGCCCGACGGACAGCACGAAGCGGTCGCGGTCGGGCCAGCGCGGCTCCGCCGGGTCGTAGCGCAGCAGGTTCTGCCACAGCGTGTAGGCCACCGGCGCCAGCCCCATCGGCGTGCCCGGATGGCCGGACTTCGCCTTCTGCACGGCGTCCATCGACAGCGTGCGTATGGTGTTGATGCAGAGCTGGTCGATCCCGCCGGTCGGGCTGCCGCCGCCGTCCGGCGCCGCGACGAAGGCACTGCGTGCGAGATGATCCGGCATGGAACGCATGAAACCGCTCTCCGTCATCGAACAGACCGGCCGCCGTGCCGATCGTTTATGGGATGTCAGCACGAATGGCACGGCGGACCAGCCCGGCCCGCACGTCATGACAACGCTTTGATCATGAAACGCGTCGGTCCGGCCGGAAGCCACCACCATACGACCGCCGAGTGATCACGAAAGCTCGATCCAGGCGCCGCCCGATGCCGGTCAGGGCGGCGCGCCGCCGGGCGGTTGCTGCTGGTGCGGCAGCGCGATGCCCACCCTGCGATGGAACCACTCGCGCACGGTCTGGAAGGTCACGTACAGCATCGGGATGATGAAGATGCCCACACCGCTCGCCGCCAGCATGCCGGCGAACACCGGCGTGCCGACGTCCCTGCGGCTCAGCGCCGCGGCACCGGTCGCGGTCACCAGCGGCAGCAGGCCGAGGATGAAGGCGAACGAGGTCATCATCACCGCGCGGAACCGCATGTGCGCGCCCTGCCGCGCCGCCTCGCGTATGGTCTCGCCGGCCTCGCGACGCTCCTTGGCGAACTCGACGATCAGGATGCCGTTCTTCGCCGACAGCGCGATCAGCACCACCAGCCCGATCTGCGCGTACAGATCGAGCGACAGGCCGGCGATGCGTATGCCGATCATCGCCCCCAGCACGCCGACCGCGACCGACAGCAGCACCGGGATCGGAATCACCCAGCTCTCGTACAGCCCGACCAGGAACAGGTAGGCGAACAGCAGCGCCATCGCCAGGATGATCCCGGTCTTGCCGCTGGCCTGCACCTCCTGATAGGCGGTGCTGGTCCACTCGTAGTCGTAGCCGTTCTGCAGCGTCCGGGCCGAGATGGCGCTCATCGTCGAAAGCGCTGTGCCCGAAGAGGTCCCCGGTGCGGGCCCGCCGTTGATGGTGATCGCGCGGTAGTTGTTGTAGCGCGTGATCGCCTGCGGCCCGGTGATGATCTTGATCGAGGCCAGCGAGCGCAGCGGCACGGTGCCGCCGGTGCTGTTGCGCACGTAGATCCCCCACAGGTCGTCGATCCTGGAACGGTCCCGCGCCTCGGCCTGCACGTTGACCTGCCACACCCTGCCGAACAGGTTGAAGTCGTTGACGTAGACGCTGCCAAGCGTGGTCTGCAGGGCGGTGAAGATGTCGTTCACGTTCACGCCCAGGGCCTGCGCCTTGGGACGGTCGATATCGAGGTAGATCGAGGGGTTGGTGGCGGTGAAGGTGGAGAACACCCGCGCCAGGTTGCGGTCGCTGTTCGCGGCCGCGATCAACCCCAGCATGGCGCTGCCGAGCTGCTGCGGATCCTGTCCCTGCAGCCCCTCCAGCTCGTACTCGAAGCCCCCGCCCGGCGACAGGCCGATGATCGGCGGCAGGTTGAACGGGAACACGGTCGCGGCGCGTATGCCCTGGGCCTCGCCGAACACCCGGCCGAGCAGCGCCTGCACGTGGGTGTCGGCTGCGGTGCGCTGGCCGAACGGCTTCAGCCGGGTGAAGGTGAAGCCGACATTCGGCTCCTGGACGGTGTCCAGGAACGAGTAGCCGATCACCGCGAAGGTGTGCAGCGCCCCCGGCAGCGCGCGCTCCATCTTCTCGACCTGGCCGACCACCAGGCTGGTGCGTGCCACCGAGGCGCCGTCGGGCAGCTGCACGTTGGTGAAGAAGCCGCCCTGGTCCTCCTCGGGCAGGAAGCCCAGCGGCAGCGAGCCCTGGATCAGGAAGATGCCGAACGCGCACAGCAGCACCACCAGCACGCCCCCCAGCGCGAAGCGCAGCAGCCGGTTGACGATGGAGGAATAGCCGTTGCGGGTCCTGTCGATGCCGTTCAGCACCCGCCCCATGATGCCGCGCCGCGGACCGGTGTGGCGCAGGAACACGCCGCACAGCGCCGGCGACAGCGTCAGCGCGTTCAGCGCGGAGATCAGCATGGCGATGCTGATGGTGACCGCGAACTGCTGGAACAGCACGCCGGACAGGCCGGGGATGAA
>CAXTOC010000068.1:0-1730 GCA_964245725.1 uncultured Acetobacteraceae bacterium
GGCGGGGTTCCGGCGACGCCTAGCGCGGCCGCCGCGGCCATCGTGCGGGATGGGCTCAGCTTGCGGGTGTCAGGCGACTCTGCTAAGGCCCGCGCCTCATCTTTGCCGAAAGGCGCCACGGCGACGATGTCGTGATCCGCGCCCTGTTCCTGTAGATCGGAGGGGCTCACCCCATGGCTGTTCCCAAGAGAAAGACCTCACCCTCGCGTCGGGGCATGCGTCGGAGCCATGAGGCGTTGCCGGTGCAGGCGCATGCGGAGTGCGGCAGCTGCGGCGAGCTGAAGCGTCCGCATCACGTCTGCGGCCATTGCGGCCACTATGACGGCCGCGAAGTGGTGCAGGCCGGCAAGAGCCTGAAGGGCACCGTCCGGATCTGAGCGGAACGCCGTGTCGATGAGCGCACCGGGCGCATACACCCTTGCGGTGGACGCCATGGGAGGCGACGGGGCACCGGAGATCGTGGTCGACGGGCTCGAGATCACCGCCACCCGGCATCCCGCCGTCCGCATCCTCCTGGTCGGCGATCAGGCACGACTGGACACCCTGCTGGAGCGGCGCAAGCTGGCGCGCGGCATCTGCGCCGTCCGCCACGCCGGCAGCGCCATCGGCATGGACGTCAAGCCCACCGCCGCCCTGCGCATGCGCGACTGCTCGATGCGGCTGGCGATGGACGCGGTGGCGGCGGGGGAAGCGCAGGGGGTGGTCTCGGCCGGCAACAGCGGCGCCCTGATGGCGCTGGCCAAGATCGTGGTGAAGACGCTGCCCGGGATCGACCGGCCGGCCCTGGCGGCGCTGAGTCCCTCCGCGCGCGGCGACGTCGTGATGCTCGATCTCGGCGCCAACGTGGTCTGCGACTGGCGCAACCTGGTCGAGTTCGCGGTGATGGGCGAGGTGTTCGCGCGCACCGTGCTCGGCCTGCCGACGCCCAGCATCGGGCTGCTCAATGTCGGTGCGGAGGAGATGAAGGGCGATGAGCGGCTGAAGCAGGCCGCCGAGGTGCTGCGCAGCAGCACCATCGCCAGGCAGTTCCACGGCTTCGTCGAGGGCCACGACATCACCGCCGGCACCACCGACGTGGTGGTGACCGACGGCTTCACCGGCAACGTGGCGCTGAAGACCGGCGAGGGCGCGCTGCGTCTGGTCGGCGACCTGCTCAAGCAGGTCTTCGCCGCCAGCATGGTCTCCCGTCTCGGCTACGTGCTGGTGCGCCCGGGGCTGGAGCGGCTGCGCGAGTGGCTCGATCCGCGACGCTACAACGGCGCGGTGCTGATCGGGCTGAACGGGGTGGTGGTGAAGTCGCACGGCGGCACCGATGCGGAGGGCTTCGCGCACGCCGTCGACGTGGCGGTCGACATGGTCACCCACGGCTTCAACGATCGCATCCGCGAGGGGCTGGAGCTGATCCGGCCGCCGATGGACAAGGCGGTGAAGCGGCCGGGCGGCGAGAGCCCGACCCCGATCGCCGCGGTGAGCTGAGTGTCGCCTCCTCGGCACGCCGCCGACGTGCACCTGGTCGGCGTCGGCGGCTACCTGCCGGAGCGGATCGTCGGCAACGACGAGCTGGCCCGCTGGGTGGACACCTCCGACAGCTGGATCCGCGAGCGCACCGGCATCGGCCAGCGCCACCTGGCCGCCCCGCACGAGACCGCCACCTTCATGGGTGCGGCCGCCGCCCGCGCGGCGCGGGCCCCTGCGGGCCGCGAGGCGGCCGCGGGGGGTGGGGGGGTGCG
>CAXTOC010000068.1:1740-6900 GCA_964245725.1 uncultured Acetobacteraceae bacterium
CCCCCCCCCCGCCCCCCCCGTGCTGGGGGGGGGCCGCCGCCGGGGGGGGGGGGGCGGTGGCGGGCCTCGATGCGGCCGAGGTGGATGCGGTGATCCTCGGCACCTCCACGCCCGACCAGTGCTTCCCGGCGACCGCGCTGCGGGTGCAGGCGGCGCTCGGCATCGAGCGCGGCTTCGGCTTCGACGTGAGCGCCGCCTGCTCGGGTTTCATCTTCGCGCTCGCGGCGGCCGACGCCTTCATCCGCTGCGGCCAGGCGCGCACCGTGCTGGTGATCGGCAGCGAGGTGTACTCGCGCATCCTCGACTGGAGCGACCGGGCTACCTGCGTGCTGTTCGGCGACGGCGCCGGTGCGGTGGTGCTGCGCGGCGCTGCGGCCGGATCCGGTCGCGGCGTGCTGTCGACCCACCTGCACGGCGACGGCCGCACCGGCGACCTGCTCTACGTCGACGGCGCGATCGGACGCCGCGAGAACTCTGGCTACCTGCGCATGAACGGCCGCGAGGTGTTCCGTCATGCCGTGGCCAAGCTGTCGGCGTCCGTGGACGAGGCGCTGGCCGCCAACGGCCTGGCCGCGGGCGACATCGACTGGCTGGTGCCGCATCAGGCCAATAAGCGCATCATCGACGCCCTGGGCAGGAAGCTTGGCCTGCCGCCGGAGCGGGTGATCGTGACCGTCGACCGTCACGCCAACACCTCGGCCGCCTCGATCCCGCTGGCGCTGGCCGAGGCGGTGCGCGACGGCCGCATACGACGCGGCGACCTAGTGCTGATGGAGGCGCTCGGTGGCGGCCTCACCTGGGGATCGGCGCTGGTGCGGATGTAGCCGCGACGCCGAGGTTTTGCTTGATTTGACGCACCTTGCGCGGTTGCATAGGCTCTGCGCATGAGTACGGTGACCCGCGCCAACCTCGCCGAGACCATCTACACGCAGGTCGGACTGTCGCGCAACGAGTCCGCGGAACTGCTGGAGGGCGTGCTCGAGCGTCTGGCCTTCGCGCTGCAATCGGGTGATTCCGTCAAGATCAGCGGGTTCGGCACCTTCTCGGTGCGTCAGAAGGGCCGCAGGGTGGGACGCAATCCCAAGACCGGCATCGAGGTGCCGATCCTGCCGCGCTCGGTGCTGGTGTTCCGCCCGAGCCAGGTACTGAAGGCGCGCGTCAACGGCCAAGACGCCGCGCAGCTGCCGCCCGGTGAGGACGAAACCGGATGATCCCGCAGCAGGATCCCTGGCCGGAGCTGGGGGATCCGGACCCCGAGGCTGCGGAGCCGCCGGGGCTCGAGCCGCTGGGGCGCGAACTCGGCATCGACCGCGGCCGGTCCAAGAAGGCCGCCACCGCTTTTCGCACCATCAGCGAGGTGGCGGACGATCTGCATGTGCCGCAGCATGTGCTGCGCTTCTGGGAGACGCGGTTCCCGCAGGTCAAGCCGCTCAAGCGCGGCGGCGGCCGACGCTACTACCGGCCCGACGACGTGGTGCTGCTGCGGCGCATCTCCGACCTGCTCTACATCCAGGGCTATACCATCAAGGGCGTGCAGCGCCTGCTGCTCGACGGCGACGGCGTGCTGCAGGACGAGCTGCCGCCTCCCGAGCAGGTCGACCGCGACGTCCAGGAGCCCTCCCGCCCTGCGGCCGCGGCCGATGCGTCCGAGCTGCGGCCGATCGCGATGCCGCCGCCTCCGCAGCGCCCGGCTCCGTTGTCGCGACAGACGCTGAGCGAGATCCTGGCCGAGCTGGAGGCAATGCGCCGGCTGCTGCCCGATCGCCCTCGATGACGCCGCTTGCCTCGGTGCCGGGTGCGGGTTAAACGGGCTCGGCCGCGAGGCGGACGGGCAGTAGCGCAGCCTGGTAGCGCATCAGTCTGGGGGACTGGGGGTCGTGGGTTCGAATCCCGCCTGCCCGACCACCGCCCCGTTCAGGCCTGCTGCAGGTCGTCGCCCGGGGCGGTCCATTCCCGCCACAGCAGGATCAGCGCGGCCATGATCGCCGGGCCGAGGAACAGCCCGAGCAGGCCCCAGGCCTCGACGCCGCCCAGGATGCCGAGCAGCACCCACAGGAACGGCAGCTTGGTGGCGCCGCCGATCAGCACCGGCCGGACGAAGTGGTCGGCGATGAAGATCACCACCAGGCCGAACACGAACAAACCCACGCCGAACGCCGCCGAGCCCTGGACGACCACCAGCAGCGCCGCGAGCCCGACGGCGATCAGGGCGCAGAACGGGATCATCGCGGCGATCGCCGTCAGCACCCCGAACAGGGTCGGATGCGGCGCGCCCCCCACCGCGTAGGCGCATCCCAGGATGAAGCCCTCGCCGATGCCGACCAGCACCAGCCCGTCGACAGTGCCGTGCACGGAGGCGACGATCTGCCGCCCGACCCGCTCGCCGCGCTGTCCAAAGGCGCGCCGGCTCGCCACCAGCATCTGCTGGCTGACCGTCTCGCCCTCGCGGAACAGGAAGAACAGGGTGATGATGGTGAAGGCGAACAGGGTGAAGCGGTGCGCGAGCTCGCTGCCGAACTGACGCGTCATCTTGAAGCTGCTGCCGGCGCGTAGGTTCTCGAACAGGGAGTTGGCGTCGTCGGGGCTGGTCAGGTTCTGCTGCCACCAGCCGGTCACCGACTGCCCGAACGGGAGCCGGCCAGCCCAGGACGGCACCGGCACACCGGTACGGCGCGCATGCTCCATCCAGGTCAGCACGCCCTGCGCCTCCCGACCGGCCTCGATGCCGATCAGCACCAGCGGCACGATGAAGATCAGCGCGATCGCGCTGGTGAAGGCGAGCGGCAGCAGCAGGTTGTGCCGGTCCGCCGGCAGGCGGTGCTTGGCGCGCCGGAACAGCGGCCAGGTGGCGATCGCGAACACCGCGGCCCAGGCGAGCGAGATCAGGAAGTCGTGCAGCGTGAACAGCCCGAGCAGCACCAGCACCAGCCCGAGCAGGCCGCGTGCCAGCGGCTGGAACCGGTGCCCCTCGTCTGGCCGGGACTCCCCCGCCGGTGCCGCCGGTGGCCCCGTGACATACGCTGGCATATGCGTCCTCTCGCGACCGATCGCCGGCCGCAGCTTAACCTCGACCGCCTGCAACGACCAACCGCGCGGCGGAGTTCAAGGCGAAGGGCTCGCTGCCCGCGCCACCGGCGCAGGTCGAGCGGAACGGTGGAGCAGCATGATGGTCGCCCGGTGTGTCTCCCGCCCGCTCAGCGCGGCAGCATGACGCTGCACCGTCTCCCGGCGACGCCGGAGACGATCCGGCTCGGCCTGTTCGATGCCGCGATCCCGCCGGTGCTGCTGATCGAGTCCGGCGACAGCGTCGAGATGCAGTGCCTGTCCGGCGGCCCCGAGGTGATGCCGCGCGGCGGCACCCTCGTGATCCCGCCGCCGCTCGCCGCAATCCACGCCGCCGGCGCGAGCGGGCTCGGCACGCACATGCTGACCGGTCCGGTCGCGGTCCGCGGCGCGATGCCGGGCGACATGCTGGAGGTGCGCGTCGATGCGGTGGAGCCCGCCGCGGATTGGGGCTATTGCGGCTTCCGTCCGCTCGCCGGCACCCTGCCGGACGAGTTCCCGCACCGCTTCATCAGCCATATCCCGGTCGACCGCGCGCGCCGCACCTGCACCCTGCCGTGGGGCGCACGAGGCGGCATCGAGCTGGCGCTTTCGCCGTTCTTCGGCATCATGGGGGTGGCGCCTCCCGCCGCGTGGGGCCGGATCTCCTCGCGCGAGCCGCGTCGGCACGGCGGCAACCTCGACAACAAGGAGCTGGTCGCCGGCAGCACGCTGTTCCTGCCGGTGCTGGTCGAGGGCGCCAACTTCTCGGCCGGCGACGGGCACGGGCTGCAGGGCGACGGCGAGGTCTGCGTCAACGCGCTGGAGATGTGCCTCGACGGCCGCTTCACGCTGATCCTGCATCGTGGCGGCGGCACGGGATCGCCGCTGCTGCGCACGCCGCGGGCGGAGACGCCGACGCACTACGTCAGCATGGGACTGAACGAGGATCTCGACCTGGCGATGAAGCAGGCGCTGCGCGAGATGATCGAGCTGGTCACCGCGCGCAGCCCGCTCACGCGCGACCAGGCCTACGCCACCTGCTCGCTCGCGGCGGATTTCCGGGTGACCCAGACCGTCAACGGCGAGAAGGGCGTGCACGGCATGCTGCGCAAGGCGCTGCTGCAGTAGCACCTGCGGACTCGCTGGACATGCGATCAGCCCGACCTATATCCTGGCCAGCAAGCTAGCTACATGGGAAGGAAGCGGCCATGCAGAGCGTCGGCGTGTTCGAGGCCAAGAACCGGTTGACCGCCCTGCTCGACGCGGTGGAAGGGGGTGCGGAAGTGCTGATCACCCGCCGCGGCAAGCCGCTCGCGCGGCTGGTTCCGGCCGATCCGGGTTTCGACCGCGCCCGTGCCCGTCGCGCCGCGGACGGCCTGCGGGCCGCCAGCAAGGGGTGCCGCCTCGGCACGCTGACGCTGCGGGAGCTGGTCGACCAAGGGCGGCGGTGAGCTTCGTCCTTGACACCTCCGTCGCCCTCGCCTGGTGCTTCGAGGACGAGCAGACCCCGGGGATCATGAGCCTGCTGGACCGGCTGACCGAGACCGGGGCGATGGCGCCGCAGCTCTGGCCGCTCGAGGCGCTAAACGGCCTGCTGACCGCGGAGCGGCGGGGGCGGATCGATGCGGCGCTGCGCCGGCTGCTGTCCGGCTTCCTGCAGCAGCTGCCGATCGGCATCGACGACGAGACCGCGGGCCGGAGCTGGACCGCCACCGCCCAGCTCGCCGGGGAGCATCGTCTGACCGCCTACGATGCCGCCTATCTGGAGCTGGCGCTGCGCCTGCGGCTGCCGCTGGCGACACGCGACCAGCCGCTGATGCAGGCCGCACGGCAGGCCGGCGTGACGCTGCTGCACACGGCCTGATCCGGACCGCGTGCGATCAGGACGGCAGCTCGCCGCGCAGCATCGGCACGCAGCCGCCGCCGACGCTGGCCCGGATGCCGTCCGCGTCGCGTCGCGCGCTGGTCCGCAGCAGGCTCGGGCGTCCCATCTCCACCCCCTGCGCGATGTCCAGGCTCAGGCTGGGCGAGCTGCCGAGCGAGAGCAGCAGCGCCGCCAGCGCCGCCGCGGCGCTGCCGGTCGCCGGATCCTCGGGCACGCCCTCCAGCGGCGCG
>CAXTOC010000068.1:6910-11352 GCA_964245725.1 uncultured Acetobacteraceae bacterium
GGCGGCATCGGGCACCGCCCGGGACAGCGCGGGTTCCGGCAGCTCGACCAGCAGGAACGGCAGGCCTACCGAGGCCATCACCGGCACATGGGCGGCGAGCGCGATGTCGGCCGGCGCCAGCCCGATGCAGGATGCGGCACTGCCCGGCTCCAGGCTGGCGCCGATCCGCAGCGGCTGCGGCGCGGCGATGGTCGCGCCCGCGATCGCACCGTCGCCGCCTCGCTCGATCCGCACCTCGACCAGTCCCGCCGCCTCCTCGAACAGCAGCACGCCGTCCCGGTCGCGTCCCTGCTGCGCCAGCACGAAGCCGGTGCCGACATTAGGGTGGCCCGCGAAGCCCAGCTCGTGCGCGGGCGTGAAGATGCGCACCTTCGCGGTGTGCGCGGGATCGTCGGGAGGCAGCACGAAGGTGGTCTCGCTGAGGTTGAACTCGCGGGCCAGCGCCTGCATGTCGCGATCCGACAGGCCGCGCGCGTCGGGAAACACCGCCAATGGGTTGCCGCCGAAGCGCCGGTCGGTGAAGACGTCTACGGTCACGAACGCATGGGACGGCATCCGGCATCCTCCATCTGGCGACGAACCCACGGCATGCAGCTGCGGCCGGTCGGGATCAAGCCGCTATCCGCCGCCGTCTTCGCTATGACAGGGGCAGCACAGGGGCGAGCCGGATGAACGATCAGGCGGATATCGACTGGGACAGCGCGTTCGCCGTGCGCGCCGCCGGGATGCGCGCCTCGGAGATCCGCGAGCTGCTCAAGCTGCTCGATCAGCCAGACATCATCTCGTTCGCCGGCGGCATTCCCGACCCGGCGCTGTTCCCGGGCAGGGCGATCCGCGACGCCTACGCCGAGCTGCTCGGCCACGGCGAGGCCGTGCAGTCGCTGCAGTACTCGGTCAGCGAGGGCTACCTGCCGCTGCGCGCCTGGCTGGCGCGGCACATGGCCGGCCTCGGCGTCGGGTGCGACGTCGACAACATCGTGATCACGTCCGGCTCGCAGCAGGGGCTGGATTTCCTCGGCAAGCTGTTCCTCTCCGCCGGCGACACCGCCCTGGTGACCGCGCCGACCTATCTCGGCGCGCTGCAGGCCTTCAACGCCTACGAGCCGCGCTACGACGTCATCCGGCCGGGTGCCTCGGCCTGCGCCGCCGCGACGCTGAAGCGGGACGCCGAGGCGGCGGGCGGCCGGGTGGCGCTCGCCTACGTGGTGCCGGACTTCGCCAACCCCACCGGGGAGACCATCGGCGAGGCTGACCGGCTCGACCTGCTGGCGCTGTCACGGCAGCTCGGTGCGCCGCTGATCGAGGACGCCGCCTACGCGGCGCTGCGCTTCGACGGCCAGCCGGTGCCCTGCTGCCAGGCGCTGGACCTGCGGCGATGCGGCGGCATCGACCGCAGCCAGGTGATCTATTGCGGCACCTTCTCCAAGACGGTGGCGCCCGGGCTGCGGGTGGGATGGATCTGTGCGGCGCGCGACCTCATCCACAAGCTCGTCCTGGTCAAGCAGGCCAGCGACCTGCACAGCGCCACGCTGAACCAGATGGCGATGCACCGCGTGGTGCGGACGCACTACGACAGCCAGCTCGACGCCATCCGGCGGGTCTACGCCGCACGTCGCGACGCCATGCTCGACGCCCTGCAGCGCTTCATGCCGACCGGAGTGCGCTGGACCACGCCGCAGGGCGGCATGTTCGTCTGGGTCACTCTGCCCGAAGGCCACGATGGTGCCGCGATGCTGGCGGCGGCGCTGCAGCAGGAACGCATCGCCTTCGTGCCGGGTGCCGCCTTTCACGTCGACGGCAGCGGCCGCAACACGATCCGCCTGTCGTACTCGCTGCAGCCGGAGCCGCGCATCGTCCAGGGCATGCAGCGGCTCGGCCAGCTGATCGTGCGTACCAGCCGGGACGATCGCGTTCCCTGCGACTGAGGCGGGTCCAGGCGCTCGCCCGCAAGACAGGCAAGGGCTTCGCCCTTGACCCATCGCGGCCGACGGCCCCAGACCCCGATCCCATAAGTCGATGGCTTTCAGAGGCTACGCGTTTTGTCCAGGCACCAGATCGCAAACGCCTGGATCAGCGCCGCCTCCTTGAGGCTGTCGAAGCGGCCCGACGTGCCGCCGTGGCCGGCTTCCATGTTGACGCGCAGCAGCACCGGTGCGTCCCCGGTGGTGGTCCCGCGCAGCTTCGCCACCCACTTCGCCGGCTCCCAGTAGGTCACGCGCGGGTCCGACAGGCCGCCGAGGGCGAGGATCGCCGGATAGGCCTGCGGACGCACGTTGTCGTAGGGCGAGTAGCCGGCGATCAGCGCGTAGGCCACCTCGTCCTCGATCGGGTTGCCCCACTCGGGCCACTCCGGCGGCGTCAGCGGCAGCGAGGTGTCCGACATGGTGTTGAGCATGTCCACGAACGGCACCCCGGCGACGATGCCGCCGAACAGCTCCGGCCGTAGGTTGGCGACGGCCCCCATCAGCAGCCCGCCGGCCGATGCGCCGTGCGCGACGATGCGGCCGGCGGCGCCGTGGCCGGTCGAGATCAGGTGCTCGGCGCAGGCGATGAAGTCGGTGAAGCTGTTCGGCTTGCGCGGGCCGCGCCCGTCCAGGAACCAGCCCCAGCCCTTCTCGGAGCCGCCGCGCACGTGCGCCACCGCGTGGATCCAGCCGCGGTCGACCAGGCTCAGCGTGCGCGTCGAGAAGCCGGGCTCGATCGCGTGGCCGTAGGAGCCGTAGCCGTAGAGCAGCAGCGGCGCGCTGCCGTCGAGCGGCGTGTCGCGTCGCATCAGCAGGGTGATCGGCACGCACGCGCCGTCGGCGGCGAGAGCGTTCAGACGCGCGGCGCGATAGCGTGCCGGATCGTGCCCCGACGGGATCTCCTGGGTCTTGAGCAGCCGGCGCTGCCGGCTCTGCATGTCGTACTCGAACCACTGCCGCGGCGTCGTCGGCGACTGGTAGCTGTAGCGGAGTGACGCTCCGTCGTGCTCGTAGCTGCCGTCGAGGCCGAGCAGGTAGGCCGCCTCGTCGACCGCGATCGGATGGCTGTCGCCGTCGCGGTCGGTGACGACGATCACGTTGTTCGCCTCGAAGCGCTCGACCCGCACCAGGTGATCGCGAAAGGCGCTGGCACGGACGATGAAGTGCCCGGGGCGGTGCGCCACCCAGTCGCGCCAGTTCCCGCGCGAGGGCGCGTCGGCGGGTGCCTGCATCAGCTTGAAGTCGGTGGCGCCGTCCAGGTTGGTGCGGATGATGAAGCGGTCCCGCCAGTGCGACAGCGCGTAGCGCACGCCCTTCTCGCGCGCCGCCACCAGGCGGGGGGCCGCGGTCGGATCGGCGGCCGGGATCAGCCAGGTCTCGCTGGTCTCCTGGTCGCCGCAGGTGATGGTGATCCAGGCGCGCGAGGCGGAGGTGTCGACGCCGATGAAGAAGCCCGGGTCGAGCTCCTCGTAGACCAGCACGTCGGCACCGCCGCGTGCCGGCCTGCGATAGATGCGCGTGGGCCGGCCATGCGCGTCGCGGAAGGTCCAGAACAGGTAGTGCGAGTCGGGCGAGAAGCTGAAGTCGCCGCTCGCACTCTCGATCGGCCAGCATCCGGCGGGGTCGTCGAGCAGGGCGCCGGTGCGCAGGTCCTTGACCCGGATGCGGTAGACCTCCGAGCCCTGCGCATCCTCCGCGTAGGCGAACAGCGCGTGGTCCGGGCTGTGCCGGGCATCGGCGACGACGAAATAGCCGTGGCCGCGCGCCAGGGCGTCGACGTCGAGCAGCACCTGCTCGCCGCCGCCGCCGCGCGGGCGGCGGGCATGGATCGGCTGCTCGGCGCCGGGCGCGTAGCGGGCGTAGTACTCCCACGGACCGTCCGGCAGCGGCGGCGACATCTCGTCGGGCTTCAGCCGCCCGGCCATCTCGCCGAGGATCGTGGCCTGCAGCGCCTCGGTGGAGCACAGCATCGACGCGGTATAGGCGTTCTCGGCGCGCAGATGCGCGGCGATGTCCTCGCGCAGCGCGCCCGGGTCACGCAGCACGCGCTGCCAGTTCTCGTCCTTCATCCAGGCGTAGTCGTCGATGCGGACGTGGCCGAGCTGCTCGATCCGCAGCGGCTGCCTGCGGGCGACCGGCGCGGGCTGGGTCAAGCCAGCGTGTCGAGGATCGAGGATGCGGTGAACACGGAGGGCTGCGCGGTGCTGCTGCTCTGCGCCGGAGCGGCGCCGCCGCCGTGGTGGTGGTGTGGCTTGCCGGCCTGCTGGGTCGGGCTGGCCTGGGTCTGCGCCTGAGCCTGGGCCTGAGCCTGTGCCTGCAGCTGCTGGGTGATGCTCGCCGCACCCGTCGTCGCGATGCTTGAGATGCTCACGATGGTCTCTCCTGTTGAAGCCGGACCGGGACCCGTGTCCTGCCTCCCAGATCCGCATGCGAATTTGGGAGATGAGCAGGCGATCATCTTATTGATAATGCTAGTGT
>CAXTOC010000069.1:0-2686 GCA_964245725.1 uncultured Acetobacteraceae bacterium
ATGGCGGTCCCGTGCCCGGCCTGGCGCTGGCGGCGGCGGTGCTGGCCGAGCTGGACGTGGATCCGGCGCGCATCGCCGCCTGGGCGACCCGGCAGCGCGAACGCGCGACGCAGCAGCCGGCCGAAGCGCTGGCCGTGGCCGTGTAGCCAGGAGGGACGCGACACCGGCTTCAGCGCCGGCACGACGCGTTCACGAGGCCGCCGGCTGAACCGGAGGCCACAGGGTCAGCTGCCCGGGCCATCCGATTCGAGCGCAAGCGTCGGAGTGTCGGTGATGGGCGGGTCGGCCATCTTCGTGTCACTCTTCGCAGCGGGGTGGATTCCATGAGCGCGCACACGAACACGACGATGAAGCAGGACTCCGGGACAAGGCCGGACCCGCGCTGGCAGCGGGTCCTGGTCCGCGACAAGGCGGCGGATGACCTGTTCTGGTACTCGGTCGCGACGACGGGCGTGTTCTGCCGTCCCTCCTGCCCATCGCGCGCGGCCAACCCGAAGAACGTCCGCTTCCACGACAGCATCGCGGAGGCGAAGGCGGCGGGCTTCCGGGCCTGCCGGCGCTGCAATCCTGACGGCCTCTCCAGCGAGGCCGCCAATGCCGCCCTGATCGCCAGGATCTGCCGCCTGATCGACGGCGCCGAGACCGCGCCCGCCCTGGCGGAGATGGCTGCATCCGTGCAGCTCAGCCCGGCCTACTTCCACCGCGTGTTCAAGGCCGTGACCGGCCTGACGCCGAAGCGCTACGCCGCGGCGCGACGGGCCACGCGCCTGCGGGAGCAGCTGGCACGGAGCGGGACGGTGACCGAGGCGATCTACGATGCCGGCTTCAGCTCCAGCGGACGGTTCTACGCCCACGCCCCCGGCGTGCTCGGCATGACGCCCAGCCATTACCGGCAAGGCGGCGTCGCGGAGGTGCTGCGCTTCGCGGTCGCGCAATGCTCCCTCGGTGCGATCCTGGTCGCCTCGAGCGCCAGGGGCGTCGCCGCGATCCTGCTCGGCGACGACCCGGACCGACTGGTGCGCGACCTGCAGGACCGCTTCCCGCGCGCGCAGCTGGTCGGCGGCGATGCAGCCTACGAGGCGCTGGTGGCGCGGGTCGTCGGCTTCGTGGAGGCGCCGCATCTCGGTCTCGACCTGCCGCTCGACATCCGCGGCACCGCGTTCCAGCAGCGGGTGTGGCAGGCGCTCCGCGAGATCCCCGCCGGCAGCACGGCGACGTACGCCGAGATCGCCGTCCGCCTCGGCACGCCGCGGGCGGTGCGGGCGGTGGCGGGAGCATGTGCAGCCAATGCGCTGGCGGTCGCCATCCCCTGCCACAGGGTGATACGGGATGATGGCGCGCTGTCCGGCTATCGCTGGGGCGTGGACCGCAAGAGGGCGTTGATCGCCCGCGAAGCCTCGGCCGCCTGAAGGGCCGGATGAGGAGCGTGGCGCGGTGCTAGGTGGTCCGCGACTGGGGAAGCCGCGATGAGCCTCGCGAGGCGGGTGGATGCCCTCGACTGCCCTGCGGCCATGGCCGATCTCGATGCGCAGGGCCGGGCGGTGCTGCCACGCCTGCTCAGCGGCCGGGAGTGCGACGACGCCGGCCTCTACGGGATCGGGGCTGGGTTTCGCAGCCACGTCGTCATGGCGCGGCATGGTTTCGGGCGGGGCGAGTATCGCCACCTCGCCTGCCCGTTGCCGACGCTGGTGCAGGCGCTGCGGTCGCGCTGTAGCCGCATCTCGCATCGCGCGCCATCGGCTGGCACGAGCGGATGGGCCTCGCCACGCGCTTCCCGCACGACCACGCGAGCTTCCTCGAACGCTGCCTCGAGGCAGGGCAGGTGAGGCCGACACCGCTGCTCCGGCACGGCGCGGGCGAGTGTAGCTGCCTGCACCGGGACCTGTACGGCACGCACGTGCGCCCGCTCCAGGCCACGATATTGCTGTCGGAACCGAAGGAGGATTTTGCCGGCGGCGAGTTCGTCTCGACCGAACGGAGGCCGCGCATGCAGTCGCGCGCGTCGGTCGTTCCGCTCGGCAAGGGCGACGCAGCCGTCTTCGCGGTGAGCGCGCGGCCCGTCCGGGGCAGCCGAGGCGACTACCGCGTGGCATCGCGCCACGGCGTCAGCGCCGTGCGGACCGGCCGCCGGCACACCCTCGGCATCATCTTCCACGACGGCGCCTGAGCGGACGACGTCGGCATCGCGATGCAGGCCGTGACGGCTCACCCTGTGGCGGATCGCGCGCGATGTCGGACCACCTGACGAAGCCGAGCCTGCGGACGACGGGTGGAGCGCTGATCGGCGTCTGTGTCGTGGCGTTCGCCTTGCGCTTCGGGTTCGCGATCGGCAGCCCGTCGATCGAACGGCCGGACGAGCTGTTCCAGAACATCGAGCCGGCCTACCGGATGTGGTCGGGGCACGGCACCGTCACCTGGGAATGGCGCCTGGGCCTCCGCTCGCCGATCTTCCCGGGCTTCCTGGCCGTCCTGATCGCGGCGGCATCGACCCTGGGAGCGGGAGCGGCCGGCTCTCTCGCGCTGATCTCGGCCGCGCTGTCGGCTCTCTCCACCGCGGTCGTGGCGACGGCGTTCTGCGTCGGCCGACGCTACGGCGGTCTGGCAGGAGCGCGGCTCTGCGCGTTGCCGTGCGCGGTGTGGCCGGCCCGGGGCTAGTTCGGCGCGCCGCCGCTGGGAGCGGTGCAGG
>CAXTOC010000069.1:2696-11193 GCA_964245725.1 uncultured Acetobacteraceae bacterium
GCCGGCGTCAGCGCGACCGCGCTGGGCGTCGGCGCGCTGCTGGGCTTCGCATTCTGTCTGCGCAATCAGCTGGCGCCCGCCATCGTGACCGCGGGTGCCTGGGCGGCCTGTCGCGCGCCGCGGCGCCAGCGAGCCTGGCTGCTGCTGGGGGCGGCCGTCCCCCTGTTCGCGCTGGGTGCCGCCGACTGGGCCTGCTACGGGGTGCCGTTCCGCTCCGTCCAGGCCAACTTCGAGCTCAACGCGCTGCAGCACGTCAGCCGGGAGTTCGGCACCGAGCCGCCACTGTGGTACTTCAGGGATCTGGCGCAGAGATGGGACATGGCTGTCGTGCCGATCGCGTGCGCGGCATGCTTCGGTCTGCGCACGGCCCCGCTGCTGGGTGGGGTCGTGCTGCTCATCGTGCTCCCGCACAGCCTCATCGCTCACAAGGAGCTCAGCTTCATTGAAGCCGCGGTGGCGCCGGCCCTGGTTCTCGCAGGTCTCGGCACCTGTCGGCTGCTCGACCCGTGGCCGTCGCTGACTGGCCGGGTGGCGAGGCGAAGCACGGTGGCCGGCGTGCTGGCGTGCTGGGTCGCAACGGCTGCGGCCGTCGGCGACGACGCCGGCTTCCGCCCGATCTGGACCCGCGACCAGGCGGCGCTCGCGGCCGTGGCGGCGTTGCGCCAGGATCCCGAACTCTGCGGCCTCGGGCTGCGCTGGCCGCTGCGATGGTTCTGGAGCGGGAGCGACGCGCTGCTCGGGCGGCCGATCCCGCTCTACGCGTTCGGCAGCGCTGCGGGAGCGCGACGGGTCGAGCCGGCGGTCAGCGCCGTGATCGGCGGACCGGACGTGGCCGATGGTCTGGTCGGCTTCGCGGTGCGGCGATGCTGGACCGACAGGGACGGCACGGTCTGCGTGGCCCAGGCACGGCACAAGCGTTGCCTTGCCGATCCGGGCTTCGAGCTGAACGGAGTGGCAGATCTTGGCCGACCCGGCACGGAGCATGGCGCCGACGCGCGCTGATGCTCCCGCCTGCCGCACCCACCGGTCGCGATGCAGGCCGAGGCGGGTAGGGCGGTGCCCAGCCGTGCCAGAGAGGTGCGGAAGCACAACTCGATGCCTTGGAGGAGGGAGGCTGGAACACGATCGGCCTTTCGCCTCGCCGCGGAAGGCGAGGCACCCTCCGCGCGCTCGCCAACGTCGGATGGAGCGGATCCGGCGGCCCCGTGAGGCGGCGGCACGACGCGCCGAACGGTCCGGAGTCGAACGACCGAGGCGCACGGCTGGAGCATGATCCGATCGCATGGGCTCACGGATCAAGCTCTAGCCTACTGTTTTGACGAGCTGATCGACCCGCGTCGGGGCTGGCATGCGGCAGCAGCGCTCCCGGAACAGGTAGCAGCTCCTTTGCCGGCGCCGTTGCCGCGCAGGCTGGGTCGTAGGCGTCGTCTGCCGCGGCGGCGAGATCGTCTCGGCACGCATCCGGCGTGAAGCCTGTGAAGCCTTGCCGGATCGCGGTGTGTAGGTCCGGGATGGTGCGCGCTGCAGCCGTGCGCTCTCGATCGAGTCGAAGTCGCGGCTGTTCACTTGCGTGGAGAGCTCCTTCTTTACGCACAATATCCTCGCGCCGTGCTCCTGCAGCACCTCCCGCACCTCGCATAGAAGATCTGCGGCCGAACCTCGCAGGTTTGCAGTGTCAGGCCGGCATGGGCCTCGACCCGATCAGAGCGCCGCTCCTCTCCCGTCGGCTTGGGAACGATCTCGCCATCGAAAGCGCGCGCGCCAGCAGATTGCGGTGGCCTGTTCCATGCCGAGCCACCCCGCCGCTTGCCGACACGAGGCGCCGGCCTCGATGGCCACGGTCACCCCATCCAGCGTCGAGGGCAGGCTTCAGCAAGACAGCCCGGCGGCGAAGACGGCCGCTCCCGTCAGCAGCAGGGCGCCTGGCAGGTGGGTCCAGTCCCGATGCCAGACGAGCGTCGCCAGCGCTGCTACCAAGATCACCGCGATGGCGTCTGCGCCAACGCGGGCGGTGGCCGGCACGAGGATCAGCGCGCCTGCTGCCACCTCCAGACCGCCCGTCACACGATGGAACCCGCGCGGATAGCCCCAGCGTTCAAACGCGGCTCGGACCGGACCGGGACCGACGAAGTTGACGAGCCCGGCCCCGATCATCACGACGCCAAGGACGATCGGGAGCCAGGCAACGATGAGCTTGCTCAGCGGCATCGCGATACGGTCCTCGCCGTCGGTGCTCGGTGCATCACGAAGCTGCGCCTACAAGCCGCACGGCACCGACCTGGGTGAAGACGTCGAGCGTGTTGAGCTCGTCCCAGTGCTCGACGAAGCGGCCGCCCTCGACCAGCCAGGTGTCGATCGAGCGCATCCGGAACGCGTTGCCCGTGGCAGGCGAGCCCAGGAAGCTCCCGGTATGCGTGCCCTCGTATCGGTAGCGGCCTACGACACGGGTGCCATCGGCGGAAGCGAAGACATCGTCGGCGTGGACCTTCAGGTCCGGCACGCCCGACAGGAGCGCGCCGAACATCTTCTTCACGCCGTCGAGTCCGGGCTCGGCATATGAGTTGTGGTTGACGTAGTCGGGCGCGACGATCTCGTCGAGACGCGAGAGGTCATGGTTGGAGATGATCTCGGCGGACAATCCACCGAGCTTGACCAGATCGTTTGACATTGCGATCTCCTGGCATAAACGAGACCATTCAGTCTCGCTTCAGGCAGATAGCGAGACCGGTCGGTCTCGTCAAGGTGATGCATGAGCACTTCGTCCCGGCCGCATCGCACCCTCGATCCCGCCAAGCGCGCGGCGATCCTGCACGGCGCCCGGGCGGTCTTCCTGCGCGATGGGTTTGCCGGCGGGTCGATGGACGACGTCGCCGCTGAAGCAGGTGTCGGCAAGCAGACCGTCTATCGCCATTTCGGGTCGAAGGAGGCGCTTGTCGTCGCGCTGGTCGAAGCCATGTGCGCGCCGGGCGCGCTTGCGGCGCCCCCATCGGCCTTGCCGCGTCGCGAACGGCTGCGCGCACTGCTGCTCGGCTTCGTGGAAGGCGTCACGCGTGACGACAGCCTCTGCCTCTACCGCGCACTCGTTGCAGAGGCGGAGCGGATGCCGGAGCTGGGACGCCTGTTCTGGGATGCAGGACCACGGCAAGTCCGCATCGCGCTCGCGCGGGCCTGGGCGCAGGCAGGGGACACCGCTGGCGGGGAAGCCGTCGCGGCGCAACTCGTCCAACTCGCGCTGGGCGACGCATACCAGGAGCTGATCCTTGGCATCAGCGCCCCCGGTCCGGAGGTCTTCGACCGGCAGATCGAGGCCGCGCTCGACCTTGTAGCTCCTGCGTAGGCGGGCGGAAGCGCAGGACCGATGCTTGCCGAGGCGGGCCGAGGCCCGAGACTCAGCTCGAACGGCAACGGCGCCTTATCAACAAGGTAATGGCCTGCTCACATCCGAAGTCGCCGGCGAACTTCAGAGGCCGGACACTTCGGCAAGGCCGCCTGCCGCCCCGATGACACGCAGGCGCGATGTCGCCTGGCACACGGATCGGCAGCTCATCCCGCAGGCGCGGCCATCACCGGCCTTGCCCGGATCCTGCGCAATCGAACAGCACCGCCGAAGCCGTCGCTTCGGCGCGAGGCCCGGTACGACCTGTCAGCGCTTGTCGACCGAGGCCGCGTAGATCTCGTCCGTCGCGCTTCCGAGCGCCGCCTCGAACTCCGCCTGCGACATCGAATGCTTCAGCTCCTCGAGGAGGGCGCGCGAGAAGCTGCCGATCATCTTGTGGTTGTGCGCGAGCTTCTCGCAAGCTTCCTCGCGGTTGTATCCGCCGGAAAGTGCGACCACGCGAGCGACGCCCGGATGCTCGATCAGCGGCAGGTAGAAATCGGGTTGCTCCGGAATGGTGAGCTTGAGCATGACCTGCCGGCCCTTGGGAAGAGCGTCGAGGCCCTTCTTCAGCTCGTCGCGCAGGATGACCTCGGCGGCCTTCTTGTCCGGACTCTTGATCAGCACCTCGGGCTCTAGGATCGGCATCAGCTCGAAGCCTGAGATCCTCTCGCCGACTTCGAACTGCTGCCGCGCGATCGCGGCGATCCCCTTCTCGTCGGGCAGGCGGATCGTCGAACGCATCTTGGTGCCGGCCACGCCCAGCCTCGCGGCGCGCTCGAGCAGCGCGTCGAGGTCGGGCATGGCCTTCATCAGGCTGACGCCGTCGCTCTCGGCCTCGACGCCCTTGTCGACCTTCACGAACGGGACGACGCCACGCTCCTCCCACAGAAAGGACGGGACGGCCCTGCCCTTCACTTCGCCATCCATCGTCTGCTCGAACAGGATCGTCGCGATCACCTTGCGGCCGCTGAACGCGGGCGCCGTGATCACGCGGACGCGCATCTCGTGCATCAGCCGGAACATCTCGGCTTCACCCTGATAGTCGCTCTCGGGAATGCCGTAGAGCTTGAGGGCTCCCGGTGTCGAGCCGCCGCTCTGGTCCAGTGCCGCAATAAAACCGGGGTTGTCCACTACCTGGGAAATCATCTTCGCGTCGGCCACGGTGCGTCCTTTCGAAGCTGCGTTGCACGGATCAGCAGGCCAGACGCATGATACCCTTTCCTCGCCGGAGCTCAAATGACGGCGACGGCTGCCGTGCGCTCGACCCGGCATCATCGCCCAGAGCAGGACGATAAGGAGGTCGGACGATCCGCGCGGAGCTCTTCGCCTCCGCTGACCGGACCGCCGAGCAGCACCCCGGCCGCGAGGGCGAAGCCCATGACCATCGCGGCACTACCGGCTGGAACACGAGGATCGAGCGCCGTGAAGACAAGAATGAAGGCGATCAGCGCCTCCACGAACGGGACGTGGAGGGGTGCGGCGCCATTCACCGGTGCAGGCGCGACGAGGTGAGCCGTCTCGTCGGCTCCGTGCCCGCAGCCGGCCCGTGCGAGAAGGGCTGCCCGGATGGCCCCGAGCACTCGCGACAGCCGGTACGGAGCGACGGCGCGCCACGGCCTCTCCCGGCGAGCGCCAAGCCGACGGTCACGGGTGGATCGACCGGGCGCCGCTGATCTGGCCGATCGCGCCCAAGATCGCGATCACCGTCAGTCCGAACGAGAGTGCGACGGCAGGGGAGTCGTAGGCGGGTCCCGCAGTGCCGTGGTCGAATACCGCGGCGGTCGCGACGGCAGTGCCGACGAGCACCAGAAGAAAAGCGCCGATGAATTCTGCCGGCGAGGCGAGGAGCAGGTTGCCGGTCGAGGCGACCCCGCTTCACCGGAAGGAGGGGCACGATGTGAACAACTCTCGATGGATCTTCCCCAGACGCAGGCATGGAGAACCGGTCGATCGACGCAATCGTTCTGCTGCGCTGTCAGCCTGCCGCTACATCGTATCGTCGGCGTCCACGCAGGCGTCCCGCGGTCGAACCTTGGAGCGGGATGCTATCCTCGGCGGTCAGCGCGATGATCTTGTCGAAGACGGCGTCACTTCCGGATCATCGCACCCTCAACGTGCGGTCGCTGATCGCGGCGCCGGGCTGGTGGCGACTGCCCGTTCATAGACATCGACGGGATCCTGCTCCTCAAGGATGTCCATGACGTGATCGGTGTCGCGCTCCGCATCGCGCAGCGTGACCGTAACGATGGTGACTGCGTCCCTGAAGGTGCGGTCGAAGGCGAGGTCCTGCTCCCTCGTCGTCTTTCCGCCGAACAGGCGACTCCAGAAACCGTCTCCGCCCCCGAGCGTGGTCGTGGCTTCGGCCATCCTGCCGGCCGCATTATCCGGATCGTTCCGGTCGATGTCGGCGGCCGCGATGCCGGCAGCCTTGAGGGCTTCGACCGCTGCGCCGGCGTTGGCCGCAACATCGAAGAAAGCGACGACGGTATCCTTATTCGTCATAGATCCTGTGCCTCGGTAGCGAACGGTGCCGCATGGTTCAGAGTTCGGGTCGACAGCCCGGCCGCTGCGATCGGGCGGTCGCCGCACCGCTCACGAAGATGGTGCCGACGCCCGACCTTCGCCGAGCGCTTCGTGGCGCACCGCGTCGTCCCCGGCATGCAGCACGTCTTCGGCGACCTGCTTGGCGTCCTCGGCCAGACTGCCGCTCATCGCCGCGTCGAGCAGCTCGCCGGAGCTTCTGCTCGCCGTGAGGTGACGCGCCTGCGCGCTGTCGTGGCCCTTGTCGAGAACCGCCTGGGCGACATGGCCGCCCTTGTCCGCCGCCTGCTGGGCCAGCGTCCGGGCGGCCTCGCGCGCCTGCGTGGCCACGCCGCCGAGTGCCGCTTCCTCCTGGTCCGACTGCGGCAGCAAGGCCCCCAGCAGCGCCCCTGCGGCGAGCCCGAGCGCCCCGAGCAGAACCGGGCTTGCGGAAACTGCCGCAACCAGATTGCCTCCCGCCTGGCCGCCCTGCACCATGCTGCTTCCCACACGCTGGCTCGTGTCCCCGAGGCTGCGCACGGCGCCCTGCGCGGTGCCGCTCACGCTGCTCGCAGCACTTCCCAGACCATCTCGCAGGTCGTGGGCGCCACGGCCGACCGTGTCCTGGGCCATGTCGAGGGCTGCACGAACGCGCTGGCCATACGATGTCGCCGTCTCCTGCGCGCCGCGGGTAAGACCGATCGCCCGGCCGCGCGCGGCATCGAGGCGATCGGCGTAGGCGTGCTCAGCCTCACCGGGCTCGTAGACGGTGCGTTGCTCGGCGTCGCGCACGCGCGCGGCCAACGCCGCGCGGCCTTGCGGCTCGGGATCCGGCGAGCCGTGATGGACGTGCACCTTGCCGGTCCCGCCCGAAGCTGAAGCGACGCTGGCCGCGCCACCACGAGGCGTCGAGGCCATCAGCCAGGCCAGGCCGATGCCGGATATCGCCGTCGGAAGCGGGTTGGCCCGCACGCTCTCCAGCAGGCTGCGGCCGAAATCCGCACCTTCCTTGCCTCGGAGATATCGCACCACGTCGTCGAGGACCTGGCCCGGCGAGAGCCTGCTCTGCAGCTCGGAGAGATGGCCGTCGAGCCGCGACCGGGTCTGGTCGAGATCCTGCTCGACGCGGCCGGTCTCGGACAAGTGCTGCGACATCAGATGTGCTCCCTCACGACGTGCGCGTCCTTGCGCAGGCTGGCGGTCATTCGTTCCGGCTTCAGGGTCTTCAGCGAGAACCGGCGCAAGGCCGACCAGGCGAAGATCCCGCCGACGGCCACGATCAGTACGCCCACGATCAACGACGCCGCCCAGGTCGGCAGAACCAGCGCCAGTGCGGCGGCGATGCCCTGCAGGAACACCACCAGTCCCGCGAAGGCGAGCAGGGCGCCGCCGAGCAGGAAGATCGCGGCGATGATGATGGCGTGAAGTTTCTGGTCCAGCTCGAGGCGTGCCAGCCGGATCTCGCCGCGGATCAGGCCCTGCAGTTCGCGGACGATACCGCCGAGGATCGTGCCGAGCCCGTAGCCGCCGCCCTGCCTGTCACTGTCCAAGGTGCACCTCCGGCATCTTCGGCAGGTCGTCCTTGGAGGCGCCGGCAACCGCGATCCGGCCGACCCGCGCAAGGGCGAACCCGGCTGCAAGCGACGCGCCGGCGAACAGGGCCGGCTGCCGCTGGGCGAGGTCCTGCAGGCCGCCCATCAGGCCGCGCAGGTCGTTGCGGCGCAGGGTGGCCGCCAGCGTGCCGAGTTCGGCGGCGCCACGCTCGACGAGATGTGCTGCCCAGTCCTGGTGTCCTTCCAGCTGGGTGCCGGAACGGTGCACGGCCTGCGCGACATCCTCGAGCTGATCGGCGAGCGAGCTCTTGCCTCTCTCGGCGACCGCCTCCACGCGTTCCGTCACCGAGCCGACCAGCGAGGCGCCGCGCTCCTGTGCCTCGTGCGCCAGTTCCTGCGCCTGCCCGGCCGCGGCTGTCCCGGCCTGCTTGGCCTGCCCGGCAGCCTGCCTTGCCGCCTCTCCCGTCGCCTGGAGGCCTGCCACTCCCTTGGCGATGGTATCCGTCGTGCTCTTGTCGTCCATGCGAGCCTCCGTCCCATAGGCTCCGCTCCGGGTGGATCCTGCGTCCACCCGGTTCGGTGCCGCTCAGTTCGTCTTCAGCACCTGGACGCGCGAGCGTTCCGCCGCGACCTGATCCGCGGTGTAGTGCGGCGCGGTCTCCTCGAACCGCTCCCAGCCATCCGTCCGGTAGGCGGCGCGGCGCGCGTCGATGTCGACGGCAGACGCGGTGCGCCCGTCCAGCACCGCCTGGATGCGGCTGGCCTGGCTCTCGTCGCCGCGAACCGTGACCAGGGTGCCGCCGCGACGCACGCCCTCGGTGTAGGTGTGCGCCTGGTCCTCGGGGACGCCGGCATGCACCAGCGATCCGAGCAGGCCGCCGCCGGCGGCGCCGATGCCCGCACCGGTCAGGGTCGCGATGAGCCATCCGGCCGCCACGACCGGGCCGACGCCCGGAATCGCCAGCAGGCCGAGTCCGGTCAGCAGGCCGACGCCGCCGCCGACCAGGGTGCCGGTCGAGGCGCCCGTGCCGGCCCGCGTCTCGTC
>CAXTOC010000070.1:0-11153 GCA_964245725.1 uncultured Acetobacteraceae bacterium
CCTCCGGAGCAGCCCGCCGGCATCGTCGTCGCCGCCGGCGCGGCATCGGGCCGCCTAATCACGCCCGCTGAGCACGCGGCACTCCCGACCGTGCAGCTGCAGGTCCCGGTGGGAGCTGGGCAGGGATCGCGGCAACGGTCCTTCGAGGGTCCGCTGCTCTGGACCGTGCTCGGCCGTGCCGGCGCGATCGACGCCGGCAGGATGCACGATCAGGTGCGGCAGACGGTGCTGGTCACCGGCCGGGACGGCTACACGGCGATCCTGGCGTTGGGCGAGATCGCGCCGGAGTTCGAGAACAAGCAGGTCATCGTCGCCGAGCGCCTGGACGGCCAGCCGCTCGATCCCGAGCACCTGCGCCTCGTCGTGCCCGGAGACAGGCGCGGCGGCCGCGGTGTGCACGACCTCACGCGCATCGTCGTCGCTGGGCCGGCCGCGGCGCGCTAGATCGCCGGCCACCCGATTGGGAGCGGCTACTCGTCGGCGGGACGCTCCCTCCAGAACGCCGGCAGCTTGTCGAGAACGCGCGCCCTCTGCTCGACTTCATGCTCGATCACGACCAGAAGCGCGGTGGCGGCGATCCTGATGATCTCCTCTCCGTCGCAGCCCTCTTCGCGGAGCCTCTCGCTGTAACGAGCGGCACCGGCGCGCAATACCGGATCGCCCGAGGCGAAGACGTCGAGGAAATGACAAAGCGTCCGCATCTGCGAGAGGCGCCGGTCGCTCGCCGATTCGTCTATCCCGGTCAGGGTGGATCTGGCGTTCATCGTCCCTCGCTCAGGTAACAGCACTGTCGAAAGCAGCTGATGCACGAATAGATGCTATATCGCAACGGCATAACCGTTGTTTCTGAAGTATTAACGAGGCATCTCAGGATGCGAGTTGTTATTGCAAAGCGGTTGTTTCTCTGTCGGAGGCTGCCGGCCATCGGACGGCGCGACGCCGACATGGATGCGGCGCCGGCCTGCGGAGAGTCATTCTCAGGCGCTGCCGCAGAACCTATAGATCGACCTCTACTCAGCTGCCATGGCTGGACGGTGCGCTATGCTACGGACGATCTGGGCGCTCCTCGAGGACAGCGTCAAAGGCTACCTGGAGGACGATGCGGTCTCGCGCGGGGCGGCGATCGCCTACTACACGATCTTCTCGATCGCCCCGATGCTCGTCATCATCATCGCCATCGTCGGCCTGATCTACGGCCCGCAGGCAGCTCACGGCGCGATCAAGGGACAGCTGCAGGGCCTGATGGGTCCCGACGGCGCCTACGCGATCCAGACCATGATCGCCTCGGCCAGCAACAGGCACAGCGGCATCATGGCCACCCTGCTCGGCGTCGGCACGCTGCTGATCACCGCCAGCGGCGTGTTCGGAGAGATGCAGATCGCCCTCAACGTGATCTGGAACGTCAGGGCGAAGGGCAGATCCTCCACCGTGTCGCGCCTGGTCCGGGCGCGGGCGATCAGCCTCGGGCTGGTCGCGGCGCTCGGCTTCATGCTGGTGATCTCGCTCGCCGTCAGCACCGCCGTCGCCGCACTCGGCTCGGCGCTGCAGCACATGCTTCCCGGAATCGACCTGCTGATCCAGCTGCTGAACTTCCTCGTCTCGCTGGCGATGATCACGGTTCTCTTCGCGGCGATCTACAAGGTGCTGCCCGACCAGTCGATCGAGTGGTACGACGTCTGGATCGGCGCGCTGACCACGGCGCTGCTGTTCACGATCGGCAAGACGGCGATCGGGCTCTATATCGGCAGCAGCCAGGTCGCATCCTCCTACGGCGCGGCAGGCGCGCTGGTCATCGTGCTGCTCTGGATCTACTACTCGGCGCAGATCTTCCTGTTCGGTGCCGAATTCACCAAGGCTTTCGCCAGGCGCCACGGGAGCCATTCCGAGGCGGCCGGCCGGGCGGATCCGTAACGGATCAGGCTCCGCCCTGAAGCCCGAAGCGACGAGGCCGATCAGCAGGAACCGATGTCAGACCCCTTCGATCTCGACCGTTTCGTCAGGGCGCAGGAGACGGTTCTCGCCCAGGTCCAGGAGGAGCTGCGCGACGGGCGCAAGCGCAGCCACTGGATGTGGTTCGTCTTCCCGCAGCTGAGCGGCCTCGGCCACAGCGAGACCGCCCGTTACTATGCCATCGCCTCCAGGCAGGAGGCGCTGGCCTACCTGGCGCACCCGCTGCTGGGGCCGCGGCTGATCGCGTGCAGCGAACAGGTAAACCGCATCGAGGGCCGGTCGGTGCAGCAGATCTTCGGCAACCCGGACGACCTCAAGTTCCGCTCCTCCATGACGCTGTTCGCGGCGGTGCGGCCGGAGGCGACGGTGTTCCGCGACGCCCTGGCGCGCCATTTCGCCGGCACGCCGGACCCGGCGACTGTCGACAGGCTGGCGACACTCTAGCTGCGAGTGCCTGACTCGTTCGCCAAGGCCCCGGACGCGGCCGAAGCACGATGTTCAGAACCCGGAGAGACCCAACGGACGCGTGCGCCTGCGGGTTGGAACCTCGGACATGCGCGCACGATCATTCCGGCCGCAGTCGGCAGCAAGCGGCATCCGGATCGACCCTGCTTGCTCAGGTCCCTGCTGAAGTCACGCCACCGGTCGGCCGGTTTCACCGGCAAGCCATTCGACGAAGCCGGTGAGCAGGTTTCCAGCATCGGCCTGACGCGGGATGATCGCGACATAGCCGGTCCGCGGAACCCGGATGTCCGGCAGCGGCGTCATCAGCCTTCCGCCGGCAATGTCGATCTGCAGCATCGGCAGCGGGCCGATCCCGATGCCGAGCCCATCTTCCACCGCCTGTCGCGTCACGAAGAAGTGATCAAATATCCGGCGGGGAAGCCCCGCGAGGTGCTGCAGCCCTGCCGCCTCGAGCCAGTCCGCCCAGTCGCCGGCGCGGGTCTCGCTTGCCAGCAGCGTGTGTCCCTCGAGGTCAGCCGGTTCCAGGATCGGCCGATGCGCGAACAGCGCGGGGCTCATGATCAGTGTGTCGACATCGCCCAGCACCGGAACGACGCGATGCTGCGGCCATGCGAGCTCCCGAGCAACGCCGCGTCGGATCGCCACGTCGACGCCACCGCGCAGTTCCTCGAGCACGGTCGAGACCGTCGTGACCGCGACTTCGACCCGCGGATGATCGGCGTGGTAGCGATCGAGCCGGGGGATCAGCCAGCGCATCGCGAAGCTGGTCGGGGCGCTCACACGCAGGATGCGGCGCGCCCCGGGCCGGCCGCATGCCTCCGCCGCAACAGCCAGCCGGTCGAACGAAAGACCGACCTCCGCGGCGAAGACGCTCGCCATCGGCGTCGCGACCATGCGGCGGCCCTCCTTCGTGAAGAGCCGCTGCCCGAGCCAGCCTTCGAGTGCCGCGATCTGCCGGCTCACCGCGCCATGGGTGACGCCGAGCCGCGTCGCCGCCTCGGCGTAACTTCCTGTCCGAGCGGCGGCCTCGAATACCCGCAACGCGTTGAGAGGTGGCAGGCGGCGCATGACTTCCGTGAGTAAAGCTGACGCGTGTCGTGAGCAATGCACGACTGGTTGCCGATTCCTCGCTTGTCTACCATCGCGCCATGGCGACCTCGAGCGCTCCTCACACCACGGCGGGCGATGCAGGCCCCTCGGCTGCGACCAGATCGCGCAGCCTGCTCGCCGCCTGCCTCACCCACGCGCTGCATGACGGCTACACCGACGGACTCTATGCCTTCCTGCCGGTGTGGCAGACGCAGTTCGGCCTTTCCTATGCAGCGCTTGCTGTCGTTCGCGCCCTCTACTCCGGGACGATGGGGGGCCTGCAAATCCCGGCCGACCAGGCCCTTCGCGGCTTGTCCGCGCGAGCGGCGCTGATCCTGTCGACCGCCGTAGCGTCGACGGGCTTGCTGATCATGGCGCTGCCGTTCGGCTTTGCAGGCCTTTGCGTCGGCCTCGTCATGGCCGGCATCGGATCGAGCATCCAGCACCCACGTGGCTCGACTCTCGTCACCGACAGTCACGGCGAGGCGTCGCGACGTCCACTCGGCATCTACAACTTCTCGGGCGATCTCGGGAAAGCCGCGTTGCCGGCGCTTGCCGCGTTGCTGCTGCCGATCCTCGCCTGGCGACCGGTGCTGGACCTGATGGCGGTGCTGGGACTGGCACTGGCGGTCGGCCTGGTGTCACTGGCACCGGCGGGGCCCGTCGTCGGCAACGCCGGGGAAGCGGCGGTTGCTCGCGGTCGCCGCGACGGCTTCGGCACCCTGACCACGATCGGCGCGCTCGATACGGCGACGCGCATGGGTTATCTGCTGTTTCTGCCCTTTCTCATCCATGCGCGGCGCGGGGGCTCGCCGACGGTCGGGCTCGCGCTCGCCCTGCTGTTCATCGGTGGTGCGTTCGGAAAGGCGACGTGCGGCTGGCTCGGGGAGGGGGGGGGGGGCGTGGGCAGCGTCATGGCGACCGAAGCCGCGACGGCCTTGCTGATCGCGGCGACGCTGTTCACGCCGCTGACGCCAACGCTGATCCTGCTGCCGCTGCTCGGCATCGTGCTCAACGGCACTTCTTCGGTGCTCTATGGCACCGTGCCGGAGCTCTGCGATGGCGACACGGGTCGGGCCTTCGCGATCTTCTATACAAGCGTCATCGGCTCTGGAGGGCTCGCGCCGATCCTCTACGGCGGCATTGCCGATCGCAGCGATCAGACGATCGGCGTGCTGGCCTCGGCGGCAACCGCCGTCCTGATCGTTCCGCTCGTGCTGACGCTGAGGCCCCATCTGCGCAGCTCCACGGCGGGATCGTGCGGGAAGTCCGCTTGATCGCGGCCTGGGATCTTGCGGTGTGGTCGGCCAAGCCCGCCGCCGCGTTCCCGTCCTCGGCGCTCAGCGCCGCGGGTCGCACATCCCATGCCCGTCCCGGAGGATCGGCTGCGTCGATCTCGACGCCGACGCTGCCGGAAAGCCGACATCGGGCCCGCCGTGTTCAGCCGGTCCCGGCCCTGATCATTGTCCCACCGTCACATGAAGGTTCGCCGAATAGATAGCGCCCCGCAGGCGCCGCTGATTGTGATGACGGGTGCAGGTCGTGGTAGGCGCGGCGACCGCGCGGCTTGCTGCCGCACGAGGTTGCGATGTCGCGATGAGCTTCGTCTCCGACGAGCCTGCCGCCCTCGCGGTGGCGGCCGATGTAGAAGCTGCTGGGCGCCGCGCTCTGCCCGTGCGCGCGGATCGCGCGGATCCTGAGCAGGTCTCTCAGCGGTTCGCCGCGATCGACCGGACTTTCGGCCGGATCGATGTGCCGGCACTGCCGGATCGGCCCGGCTCGGCAGTCCGGACGGATATGTCGACGACGCTGCGTCGGAGGGTGCCGTCGAGACATTCACCATCGGCGTCGCTGAGGAAATCGCGCGGGATGGGATACGCGTCAACTGCGTTCGCCCCGGGGCACATCTACACGGACACGCATGCGAGCCGCGGCCAGCCGGGACCGGTGGACCGCGTCAGGGGGCTCGATCCCCATGGGAGGAGGCGGTCGACCGGAAGAGGTTGCGCGGGCGATCCTATAGCCGGCAAGCGCCGGGTCTTCCTCCGTCGCCGGCACGTTCCTCGACGTCACTGGTGGCAAGTGAGCAGGGTGCGGCGCCAAGCCCTTGCCTGCCCTCGACCGGCGTCCGGCTAGGACGGGATGGTGGCGGCGACGCCGGAGCGGACCATTTCCTCCTCCTCCAGCAGGGCCTTCTTCGACAGCTTGCCGATGATCGTCTTGGGCAGCACCTCGCGTATGACGATCTCGCTCGGCAGCTCGATCTTCGACACGTGGTCGCCGAGAAACCGGCGAAGCTCCTCGGGAGTCGCCGCCTGCTCGGGGCGCAGGCTCACGAACGCCTTGGGCGTCTGCCCGCGGTGCAGGTCCGGCACGCCGATGACCACCGCCTCCGCCACCGCCGGGTGGGTGTACAGCGCCTCCTCCACCACACGCGGATACACGTTGTAGCCGCCGCACAGGATCAGGTCCTTGATCCGGTCGACCAGGAACAGGTAGCCGTCCCGGTCGAGGTAGCCGACATCGCCGGTGCGGAAGTAGCCGTCGACGAGCACGTCGCGGGTGTCCTGCGGACGGTTCCAGTAGGCTTTCATCACCTGCGGGCCGCGCACCCAGACCTCGCCGCGCTCGCCCTGCGGCATCACCCTGTGCGGCGGCTCAAGTGCTCGTATCGAGATCTCGGTATCGATCAGCGCCTGTCCGCAGGAGCCGTCCCGCTCCTCCCCGGGCGGCGTCATGGTGACGACCGGCGAGGTCTCGCTCAGCCCGTAGCCTTCGCGCACCCTGCAGCCGGTCAGGCGCTCGAACTCCGCGCGGATCTCGGCGGGCAACGGCGCTCCGCCCGAGTTGCACAGGCGGAGCGACCGCAGGTGCGACGGGTTCAGCGCCTTGAAGCGCGCGATCGCGCCGAAGATGGTGGGCACACCGGACATCACCGTCGCCCGCGTGCGCCGGATCGTCGCGATCAGCTGGCGGACCTCGAAGCGCGGCAGCAGGATCATGCGGCCGCCGATGTCCAGGGTGAGCATCATCACGCAGAGCATGGCGAAGACATGGAACAGCGGCAGCACGCCGATGACCGTCTGCGGCCCGTGCAGCGTCGAGCCCAGTCCGATCCGCGTCTGCCTGATGTTGGCGAGAACATTCGCGTGGGTCAGCATCGCCGCCTTCGGCACGCCGGTGGTGCCGCCGGTATATTGCATGATCGCGACGTCCTGGCGGGGATCGACCCGCACCGGACCGAGCGCGCCCGGGGCCGCGACCAGCTTGCGGAAATCGACGAACGGGCTGCCCCGCAGCGCGCCGTCGATCTCGCGACGACGCAGCATCCGGAACAGGATTCGCTTGAGAGGCGGCAGGCCGTCGGCGAAGTCGCAGACGACGATCCGGCGCACCCCGGCGGCGCGCGCCGCACCCACACCCTTGCGGCTGATCGCGGTCAGGTTCGGCAGCACCAGGATCTCGGCGCCGGAATCCTTCAGCAGCGCGGTCAGCTCCTTCTCGACGTAGAGCGGGTTCAGCGCGACCGCGATGCCGCCGGCGCGCAGGACCGCGAAGAACGTCGCCACCGCGTAGAGTGTGTTGGGCAGGCAGATGGCGACACGCGTTCCGCGCACCACCCCCTCGGCCTGCAGGCCGGCGGCGGCGCGCTCGACCACCCTGCCCAGCTCCGCGTAGGTCGTCCTGCGGCCAAGGAAGTCGATCGCGGCCTTGTCCGCGTTGCGCGACACCGAGCGGGTGAAGAACTGCGCCAGGCCGTCCGACTCCGCGAGATCCGCGGTCACGTCACCCTCATGCATCTGCATTTTCTGTCCCTGTCCCTGCGCCGCCGCGGCGACGTCGTCTGGCGGCCCCGGTCTCCTCGGCACCCATCCGCTCATCCTCGGTCCGGCTCGAACACCCCCGTGATCTCCTGATCGAGCCGCGGCGCGAGCCCTACCCGATCGGCGGGCTCCCCTGGCCGGCCTGGAAGGTACGCGGCGATCCCGTTTCGCGCCCGCGCGAGATGACACCGCCACGTCGTCCGCGCAAGCCGCGGCGCCGCCGCGCGGGCCGCGTAGTAGCTGCGCGCAAGAGCGTCGTAGCGGTCGGTCTCGAAATGCACGTACTCGATCACGCCGTCCGGCTGGCTCTCCGGCAGGTACATCCTCTCGAAGAAGCGGCCATAGCCGTAGCGCGCGCTGTCGTAGCCGCGCAGCTTCTCCCGGCGCTGCGCGTGGCTGCGTATCACCCACTCGAAATGCACGACATAGGCATCGGCCGGCATGCGCGACCACGGGCCGACGATGAAGCCGTCGGTGTGCATCACCGGGACGAATCGCACCCTGTCGGGGCGGAACAGCCGCCAGGCATGGTCGGTGCCGGGCCGTCCGGTACGGTCCGGCCAGTGCGCCGAGCGACCGTAGCGCAGGGGCTCGCCGGGAACGTGCCATGCCCAGCGGCGCGGGATCGCCACGGACTCGACGTGCGGCGGGGGCTCGGCGCCGCGCAGCCGGGCGAACAACGCGTCGGACGGGATCTCGTCGTCGTGCAGGAACAGCGCCCACGGCGTCGAGACGCAGCGCCGCGTCAGCGCCACCGCCGCCTCAGTGCAGGAGAAGCCCTCCAGCGCCACGATCGGCGATCCGGCCCGCCTCACGATGTCCGCCGTCGCGTCGCGGCTGCGGACGTCGAGCAGGATCGTGGCGACGATCCCGTGACGGCGATAATGCTCCAGGACGCCGCCGATCCAGGCGGCGCTGTCCCGCGTGGGGATCACCACGGTCGCCCATGAGGTCATGGCCGGTCCGGACGCCGCGTCAGTCCCGCCGACACCAGCCGGGCGCCACGCCGCCCAGCTGCGCCGTGATCGCGTCGGCCCGGCGGCGCACCCGGTCGCCGAGCAGCGGGATGCGGTCATCGGAGATGCGCGCCATCGGCCCGGAGACCGAGACCGCCGCGACCGCGGCCGCGTTCTCGTTGAAGATGACGGCGGCGATGCAGCGCAGGCCCACGGCGTTCTCCTCGTCGTCGATGGCGTAGCCGCGCTCGCGCGTCCGGACCAGGTTCTCGCGCAGCGTCGAGGCGGTGGTGATGGTCTTGACCGTGACCCGCGGCAGGCCGCGGCGGTGCAGGATGCGGGAGAGCTCGCTGTCCGGCATCGCCGAGAGCAGCGCCTTGCCGACGCTGGAGCAGTGCAGCGGCACCCGGGCCCCGGGACGGGCGAAGGCGCGCATCATCTGCCGGCACTCGACCTGGGACAGGTAGATCGCCTCGAGCTGGTCCTCGACCGCCAGGTTCACGGTCTCCTCGCTCTCCTCCATCAGCGCGCGCATCTGCGGACGCGCGCTGGCCACCAGGCTGCGTGTCTTGAGGAAGGCGTTGCCGGCGACGAAGGCCTGCACGCCCACCGACCAGAGCCGCCGCTCGGCGTCGAAGTGCACGTAGCGCTCCTGCTCCAGCGTCGTCAGCAGCCGGTGCGCGGTGGAGGGCGACAGCCCGACCTGCTGCGCCACCTCGGTCAGCGTGACGCCCTCGTCGGCGGCCGCGAGCCGGTTCACGATGGTCAGCGCGCGCACCAGCGACTGCACCTGGTCGGAGCGCTCGCCGCGCGCGCGGGAGGCCGGCATGCGCCGCTCCTGCGCGACGCCGGCCGGTTTCGCCGTGCGCGCCATGCCCGGTGTCCGCACCTCTGCTCCCCCCCTCGCCGGTCGTGGCGCTGCACACCGACGGCAAGCCTGTGAAAAACTGCAACATACTGAGAAGGCCAGTCTATACAACCCGGCTTCCGCATCGCGGGAAACCTGCTGTCGATCCTCGTCAAGCCGCGCGACGGGGCCGATGCTGCGCCACCTCAAGAGGCGGCGGGAGCGGACGATGGCCAGGATGAAAGCGATCGATGCGGCGGTGCGGGTGCTCGAACGCGAAGCCGTCACCACGGCGTTCGGCGTGCCGGGTGCCGCGATCAACCCGCTCTACGCCGCGCTGAAGCGACGCGGCTCGATCCGCCACATCCTGGCCCGCCACGTCGAGGCCGCCTCGCACATGGCGGACGGCTACACCCGCGCCAGGGCAGGCAATATCGGCGTGTGCATCGGCACCTCCGGCCCCGCCGGCACCGACATGATCACCGGGCTCTACACCGCGCTCGCGGACTCGGTGCCGATCCTGTGCATCACCGGCCAAGCGCCGCGGGCCAGGCTGTACAAGGAGGATTTCCAGGCTGTCGACATCGAGAGCATCGCGAAGCCGGTGACCAAGTGGTCGGTCTGCGTGCGCGAGCCGGCGCTGGTGCCGATGGTGTTCCAGCAGGCGTTCCACGTCATGCGCTCCGGCCGTCCCGGGCCGGTGCTGATCGACCTGCCGGTCGACGTGCAGATGGCCGAGATCGAGTTCGACGACGAGACCTACGAGAGCCTGCCGATCTACCGGCCGGCCGCGACCCGGCCGCAGGCGGCGCGCGCGCTGTCGATGCTGAACGCCGCCGAGCGCCCGCTGATCGTGGCCGGCGGCGGCATCATCAACGCCGACTGCGCCGAGCTGCTGGTCGCCTTCGCCGAGCTCACCGGCGTGCCGGTGATCCCGACGCTGATGGGCTGGGGCACCATCCCCGACGACCATCCGCTGATGGCGGGTATGGCCGGGCTGCAGACCAGCCACCGCTACGGCAACGCGACCTTCCTCGAGTCCGACTTCGTGCTCGGCATCGGCAACCGCTGGGCCAACCGCCACACCGGCTCGATCGAGACCTACACGCGCGGCCGCCGCTTCGTGCACGTCGATATCGAGCCGACGCAGATCGGCCGCGTGTTCGGCCCGGATTTCGGCATCGTCTCCGACGCGCGCGCCGCACTGGCGATGTTCATCGAGGTCGCGCGCGAGATGAAGGCGGCCGGCAGCCTGCGCGACCGCGCCGAATGGGCCGCCGCCTGCGAGCACCGCAAGCTTCACATGCTGCGTCGCAGCCACTACGACGCGGTGCCGCTGAAGCCGCAGCGTGTCTACCAGGAGATGAACGAGGTGCTCGGCCGCGACACCTGCTACGTCACCACGATCGGCCTGTCGCAGATCGCCGGCGCGCAGTTCCTGCACGTCTACGAGCCCCGCAACTGGATCAATTGCGGCCAGGCCGGACCGCTGGGCTGGACGCTGCCCGCGGCACTGGGCGTACGCGCCGCCGACCCGGACCGCAAGATCGTCGCACTCTCCGGCGACTACGACTTCCAGTTCATGATCGAGGAACTCGCGGTGGGCGCGCAGCACAGGCTGCCCTACCTGCACGTGGTGGTGAACAACTCCTATCTCGGCCTGATCCGGCAGGCGCAGCGCGGCTTCGAGATGGATTTCGAGGTCAGCCTCGCCTTCGACAACATCAACGCCGTTCCCGATGGCGACGCGGTGCCTGGCTACGGCGTCGACCACGTCGCGGTGGCCGAGGGGCTCGGCTGCAAGGCGATCCGGGTCCGGAGCCCGAACGAGTTCAAGGTCGCCTTCGCGCAGGCCGAGGCGCTGATGCAGGAGCACCAGGTGCCGGTGGTGCTGGAGTTCATCCTCGAGCGGGTCACCAACATCGCGATGGGCACCGAGGTGGACAGCGTCAACGAGTTCGAGGACATCCTGTGCCTCGACCCGGCGCTGTCGATCCGGCGCGGCCAGGACATGGGTGCGGC
>CAXTOC010000071.1:0-11049 GCA_964245725.1 uncultured Acetobacteraceae bacterium
GTATCGGATCGACGACGGCCGCCGCTGACCTTGGTGGCCGCTTCACCTCTGGCGCCCGCGCGGGCTTCGAAGCCTCCGGCGGAGCTACGACCGGGGGTGCCACTGACGGCGCCGCCGCAGGTGCCTCGGAGTCTGCCAGCGGACCGCCTGCCTGGGCGCGCCGGATGCAGCGCGGCCAGGCGCTCAATAAGGGCGTCTCCATCGCCACCCACGCCATCAAGTCGGGAGACGGCGGTGGCGCCGGCTCGTCCGTCGATCTCTCGGAGCCACGTAAATGAACCTCTTCCGCCGCACGGAAGTGCGCTACGGGCGCAGCCCAGAACCAGAAACGCCCTACCAGCGTGCCGCCCAGGTTTGGGACGAGCGCATCGGCTCGGCCCGCGTGCAGGCGAAGAACTGGCGGCTGATCGCGCTCGGCGAACTCGCCATCGTCGGTGGCCTGGCGCTCGGGCTGGTGTGGCAGTCGGCGCGCGGCACCGTCACGCCATGGGTCGTCCAAATTGACCGGCTCGGCCAGGCACAGGCGATTGCCCCGGCGACAGACGATTACCAACCGACCGAGGGCCAGATTGCCTGGCACCTGGCTCGCTTCATCGAAGAGGTGCGTGGCGTTCCGGCGGACCCGGTCGTGGTTCGGCAGAACTGGCTAAGGGCGTACGACTTCGCGACCGACAAAGGCGCACTTGCCCTGAACGGCTATGCGCAAGCCAACGACCCGTTCGGCAAGGTCGGCAAGATCCAGGTCTCCGTCGAGATCGCCAGCGTCATCCGCGCCTCACCCGACAGCTTTCGTGTCGCTTGGGTCGAGCGCCACTACGAAAACGGCAGCCTGAGCGGAACCGAGCGCTGGACCGCGATCCTCACCACGGTCCTGCAAACCCCGCACGACGCCGACAAGCTCCGGCGCAACCCGCTCGGCATCTACGTCACCGCCATCAACTGGTCGAAGGAACTCGGGCAATGACGCCGCACATCCGTATCGGCGTCATGCCGGTTCTCCTCGTTTCCGGCTTTGCACTTGCCGGGTGCTCGACCTTCAAGCCGCCACGGATCACCTACGACGACCCAGCCGCCATGCAGCCGGCCGTTCTTGCGCCCGAACCACCGCGGCCGGTCGAGATCGTGGCGCTGCCGCAGCCCTTGCCGCTGCCGGGTCAGCTCAAGCCGCTGCCACGCGGCCGGACCGCGCCCGCCGAGGCCGGTGATCCGCTCGTCCGTGTAGACCAGGCCAACGCCGCGGCCCGCGTGCAGCCCACCCGGGCCGGCTACATCAATGCCGTCCAGGTCTATCCCTTTTCGGATGGGGCGTTGTTCCAGGTCTATGCGGCGCCCGGCCAGGTGACCGATATCGCACTCCAGGAAAGCGAACAGTTGACCGGCAGCGGGCCGGTTGCCGCCGGCGACACCGTGCGCTGGATCATCGGCGACACCAAAAGCGGCGTAGGCGCATCGAAGCGGGTCCACATCCTCGTCAAGCCCACGCGGCCGGACCTCACGACAAACCTCATCATCAACACCGACCGCCGCACTTATCACCTCGAGCTCCGCTCGGCCGAGAAGACCTACATGGCGTCGGTATCCTGGCAGTATCCGGCTGACCAATTGATTGCGCTGCGACGGCAAAACGCCGCGGCCGACAGCGCGGCCCCGATCGATGCCGGCGTCGATGTGGCACGTCTACGGTTCCGCTACCGCATTGAGGGTGACCGCCCAGCCTGGCGGCCGCTCTCAGCCTTCGACGACGAGCAGAAGGTCTACATCGAGATGCCGCGCGGCATCGCCCAGGGCGAAACACCGCCGCTGTTCGTCGTCGGGGCGGACGGCAAGGGTGAGCTGGTCAACTATCGCGTCCGCCAGAACTACTACGTCGTCGATCGCCTGTTCGGCGCGGCGGAGCTGCGCCTTGGCGGCGAACATCAGGAGACGGTGCGGATCGTCCGAACCGACGGACAGCGCGCCGGATCATGACCGATACCTCGGACACTCCCGCGGAGCCACCCCGCCAAGAGCGGGACATCGCACAGGAACTGCGGCTGCGCCCCGAGCGGCCGCGCGTAACGCGGATCTCCCGCAAGGTGCTGATCGGGCTCGGTGCCGCCGCGTCAATCGCCGTGTTCGGCGCAACAATCTGGGCGTTGCAGGCCAACCGTCGGTCTGGACCAAGCGGGGAATTGTATTCCACCGACAATAAGACCACGGCGGACGGTCTGGCTAACCTGCCCCGCGACTACACGGGGCTACCGCGCAACGTGCCGCCGCTCGGAATGCCGTTGCCTGGAGATCTCGGCCGGCCGATTGTAGCCGCGCAGAATGCCGGCCAGGCCGTCACCGTGCCCACGATGCCGACGGCTCCGGCTGTCGATCCGGAGGAGCAGCGGCGCATTCAGGAGCGGGAAGCCGCGCGGCTGTCGAAGCTGTTCTCCGGCACAAGCGTGCGCGAGCAGGGCGCTGCTTTGCTGCCGCAGCCATCCGTCTATGGAACATCTGGCTCTGCACCATCCCTCGGATCAACCGACGGCCCCCCGGGGTTGGGCGGCGGCGATCTTCGCCAGAACGGCCAGGACAGGAAGCTCGCCTTCGTGAACTCGGCGTCCGACAAACGCACGGTCAGCCCGGATCGGCTGCAAGCCCCCGCATCGCCCTATGTCGTGCAGGCGGGAACGCTCATCGCTGGCGCGCTGCTGACGGGCATTCGGTCCGACCTCCCACGCCAGATCACCGGCCAGGTGACCGAGAACGTCTACGATAGCCCGAGCGGGCGCTTCCTGCTGATCCCGCAGGGGGCGAAGCTTATCGGCACCTACGACAGCCAGGTCACGTTTGGGCATTCCCGCGTGCTGCTCGTGTGGACCCGGCTCATCATGCCGAACGGCAGCTCGATCGTGCTGGAACGGCAGCCCGGTGCTGACGCCCAGGGCTATTCCGGCCTGGAAGACGAGGTCGACAACCACTGGGGCGAGCTGTTCAAGGCAGCGCTGCTCTCCACCCTGCTGAGCGTCGGGTCCGAGGCCGGCACGGGTGGCCAGCAAAACGACCTCATCTCAGCTATTCGACAGGGTGCTTCCAATTCGATCAGCCAGACCGGCAGCCAGATCGTTGGGCGTCAGCTCAACATCCAGCCGACGCTGACCATCCGGCCAGGATTTCCGATCCGCGTAATCGTGAACCGCGATCTCGTGCTTGCACCTTACGGCCCGTGAAGGGGGCACCGATGTCGAAACTAGAACTCGGGCCGATCCTGGACGAGAAGCCGGTCAAACTCACGGTCGAGCTGCCTGCCAGCACCTACCGCGACCTCGTCGCCCATGGTGAGGCGCTCCATCGTGAATCGAGCCAGACCATCGAGCCAGCAAAGATGGTCGCACCGATGCTGGCGCGGTTCATGGCCTCAGATCGAGCATTCTCGAAAGCCCGGCGTGTCGGGCAAATCAGCACGATAGGCCGTTTGGATCGCGCAAGTGAGAAGCGTTCACCCGACTCAGAGCCGATCGGCGAAAAGAGCTGAAGGCGTCGCTTCGCGCAACCGCAGGAAATTCACCGACTGCCAAAATTCCGGTGCAACGTCCCGTCAGCCTATCCAGCCTGTAAAATCAATGGTGTTGCGAAGCTGCCCCTACCAACAGCTGGCGGCACGCGGCAGTGTCGAGCACCGCCATTTGCCGTCGTTCGTATCCGACGGCTTCCAACCGGATGCTTCCGAAAAGCTTCCAAGCCCACTGGTTAGCTTTCTCGGAAGCGCCAGGTCTAGCTCCGAAAATGACTTAATATGCTGTTTAAAAATCTAAGAATCTGGAGCGGGCGAAGGGATTCGAACCCTCGACCCCAACCTTGGCAAGGTTGTGCTCTACCCCTGAGCTACGCCCGCGCTCCGTGCGGTGCGGGCTTCTAAGATGTTTCCGCGGGTGGCGCAAGGGTCGGGATCGTGCAAAAGCAGGGGCCGAAGACGCTTGCGAGAAGCAGTGCCGACGACAATCTTAGGGGCGTCCGGCAGACCAGGATCGACCGCTCCATGGATTACATCATCGGCCAGAACAAGACGGCGCCCAATGGAGCCGGGGCAATATCCCAGGCGCCGCATGGTGCCGGAACCGCGGGCGCCGGCGCCTCGGCCGGCGGCGGCGGGAGCGGCCTCATCGTCGACGGCGATCAGCGCACCTTCATGACCGAGGTCATCGAGGCCTCGAAGACCATCCCGGTGCTGGTCGATTTCTGGGCGACCTGGTGCGGACCCTGCAAGCAGCTGACGCCGGCGCTCGAGAAGGTCACGTTGGCCGCGGACGGGCGGATCAAGCTCGTCAAGATCGACATCGACGCCAACCGGGCCCTGGTCGGACAGCTGACCCAGCTCGGACTGCCGCTGCAGTCCGTGCCGACGGTTGCCGCCTTCTGGCAGGGTCAGATCCTCGACCTGTTCCAGGGGGCGCTGCCGGAGAGCGAGATCAAGCGCTTCGTCGAGGCGTTGCTCAAGGCCGCGGGCGGCAGCATGCCGGCGGCAGACACCCTGGCCGAGGCGCGCGAGGCGCTTGAGACGGGGCAGGCCGACGAGGCCGCCGCACTTTACAGCGCCACCATCGAGCAGGAGCCGGAGAGTGCCGAGGCCTGGGGCGGCCTGGTCCGGGCGCTGCTGGCGCTCGGCGAAGAGGAGCAGGCCCAGGCCGCCCTCGATCAGGTACCCGCGAAGCTCGCCGATCACGCCGAGATCGCCGGTGCGCGGGCGGCGTTGCTCCTGGCCGCGGAGGGGCGACGTGCCGCGGACGGGCTGGATGGCTTCCGCGTCCGCCTGCAGGCCGACGAGGACGACCACGAGGCGCGCTACGAACTCGCTACCGGGCTGAACGCGCTCGGTCAGCGGCAGGACGCGGCCGACGCCCTGCTGGATCTGCTGCGGCGCGACCGCGCCTGGAACGCGGGCGCCGCGCGGCTGCAGCTCATCAAGTTCTTCGAGGCGTGGGGGTTCGATGATCCGGTGACGCTCACCTCGCGCCGGCGCATGTCGGCCCTGCTGTTCAGCTGACGCCGTGAGCGACCAACCGCTTCGCGCCCGTACCCTCCCGCGGCTGCCGGAGCTCACGGTCCCGGATCTCGACGGGGACCTCGCGGTGTTCCCGCTCGCCGGTGCGCTGTTGCTGCCGCGCGGCCGGCTGCCGCTGAACGTCTTCGAGCCGCGCTACATCGCCATGGTCGACGACGCCCTGCGCTCGCGCCGGCTGATCGGGATGCTGCAGCCGCTCGGTGTCGAGGACGACGACGAAGAGGACGAGGACGAAGAGGATCGCGCGCCCTCCGCTGCTGCCGGTCGGCCGGGGTTCGCCTCGCGCCCCGGCTCGGGCCTGCTCGGGCGCGACGCGCAGCCCTCGGTGTACCAGGTGGGCTGCGTCGGCCGCCTGACCTCGTTCGTCGAGCGCGAGGATGGGACCTACGCGATCACGCTGGCCGGGATCGCGCGCTTCCGGGTGCGGCGCGAGATCGCGATGGTGCGCGGATATCGGCGGGTGTCGGCGGATTTCGGGGGCTTCTCGGACGATCTGGTCGAGCCGGGCCCGGTTCCGTTCGATCGCGACGGCCTGCTCGCCGCACTGCGCCGGTTCTTCTCGCTGCGCGGCTTCGAGGCGCGCTGGGAGGCGATCGAGCAGATGGACGACGAGACGCTGATCACCACGCTGAGCATGATCTGCCCGTTCGCGGCCGCCGAGAAGCAGGCGTTGCTGGAAGCGCCGACCCTGCCGCAGCGTGCCCGCACCCTGCTAGCCTTGCTGCAGATGGCCGGCCATGAGACGGATGACGGCCGCAAGCCGCATGCCGTCTGACCGGAGGTCTCCTCGATGTCCGCGCCCGCACCCTCCAAGCCCGAAGCCTCCGCTGCTCCCGGTCCGATCCGGCCGGCACCGGTGGATCCGAGGCTGCTCGAGATCCTGGTGTGCCCGGTCACCAAGGGAGAACTGAGCTATGATCGCGACGCCGGTGAGCTGATCAGCCGCAAGGCGGGGCTCGCCTACCCGGTGCGCGACGGGATCCCGATCATGCTGCCCGACGAGGCCCGACGCCTGCAGGAATGACCTGACCCGCTGATCCCTGGCCGGTCTCAGCTCGCGGCGACGCGGGGCGAGGGCGGGGCGATGTTGGCGATCATCTCGCCGAACGGTCCGTTGTGGCGCGCAGGGCCACGGTCGATCCCGGTGGTCGCCTTCAACGCCAGCCGGGGGAAGACCAGCTCGGCGAAGCGGTAGCACTCCTCCAGGTGCGGGTAGCCGGAGAGGATGAACCGGTCGATGCCCAGCGCCATATACTCCTTCATCCGCTGCGCGACCTGCTCCGGATCACCGACCAGCGCGGTGCCAGCGCCGCCGCGCACCAGGCCGATCCCCGCCCACAGGTTGGGCCCGACCAGCAGCTTCTCCTTCGAGCCGCCGTGCAGGCGCGCCATGCGGGTCTGGCCGACGCTGTCGAAGCGGCTGAACGCCGCCTGCGCGCGCTCGATATCGGCATCGCTGACGTGGCTGATCAGCCGGTCGGCCTCCGACCAGGCTTCGGCCTCGGTCTCGCGGACGATGACGTGCAGCCGGATGCCGAACGACAGCGTCCGGCCGCGCGTGGCCGCGAGTGCGCGGACCTGGGCGATCTTCTCGCCGACCGCCTCGGGCGGCTCGCCCCAGGTGAGGTACACGTCGACGTGCTCGGCGGCGACGTGCTGTCCGATCTCGGAGGAGCCGCCGAAATAGAGCGGCGGATGCGGCGCCTGCACCGGCGGGTAGAGCAGCTTGCCGCCCTTCGCGCGCAGGTGCGCGCCCTCGAAATCGACGGTCTCGCCGGCCAGCATGCGGCGCCAGACGGTGAGGTACTCCGCGGTGGCATGGTAGCGTGCGGTGTGGTCGAGGAACACACCGTCGCCCTCGAGCTCCGCCGGATCGCCGCCCGTCACCACGTTGACCAGCAGGCGGCCACCGGAGAGCCGGTCAAAGGTCGCCGCCATACGCGCGGTCATCGAGGGTTCCGACAGGCCCGGGCGCACGGCAACCAGGAACCGCACGCGCTGGGTGAACGGGATCATCGCGGACGCCACCACCCAGGAATCCTCGCACGACTTCCCGGTCGGCAGCAGCATGCCGTAATAGCCGAGCTCGTCCGCGGCGCGGGCGATCTGGCTCAGGTAGCTCAGCGTGACGTGCCGGGCACCGGTCTGCGAGCCGAGATAGCGGCCATCGCCGTGAGTCGGCAGGAACCACAAGATGTCGGCGGCTTCGGCGGCATGGGACAAGAGGTGTCCTCCTGCTGTTGTGCGTGGGAACCACGTGGTTACGACGTGATTGACCAGTAGTAGGGTGGAGGTCTCCGTGGTTCAATGCAACACACGGCCGAGGGGCGACATTGCATGACCCGAACCTTGACACGGCGCAGCTCCCTGCACGCCGCGCTGGCCGTCGCGGCCGGGAGTGTCCTGATCGACGCTGCGCCGAACCGGGCGGCCGCCGCCGGCGGACGGACGATCCGGATCGGCTACCAGCGCTACGGCACCTTGATCATCCTCAAGCATACCGGCCTGCTCGACCGGGCGCTGGCGGCGACGGGCGATCGGGTGGAATGGAGTGAGCATCCGGCGGGGCCGCAGATGCTGCAGGCGATGGGTGCGGGGGCGCTCGATTTCGGCATCACCGGGGACACGCCGCCGATCTTCGCCCAGGCGGCGAGCCGCCGTATCGTCTATGTGGGCCACGAGCCGCCGGCGCCGTTCGGCGAGGCGATCCTGGTGCCGAAGGGAAGCAGGATCGGCAGCGTTGCCGCTCTGCGCGGCAAGACGGTGGCGCTGAACCGCGGCTCGAACGTGCACTGGCTGCTGGTGCGGGCGCTGCAGCGTGCCGGCCTGGGCATGCAGGACATCCGGCCGGTGTTCCTGCCGCCGGCCGCCGGCCGCCCGGCGTTCGATACCGGCAGGGTCGACGCCTGGGCGATCTGGGACCCCTACCTCTCTTCGGTGCAGGCGGCGTTAGGGCCGGTCGTGCTCGCCACCGCCAGCGGGCTGGTGCAGAACCGGCAGTTCCTGCTCGCCGACCGCGCGTTCGCCGACGCCCACCCGGACCTGATCCGAGAGACGCTGCGCCAGCTCGGCATCGCGGACCGGTGGGCGCAGGGCAACAAGCTGCAGGTCAGCCAGTACCTGGCGGCGGACACCGGGCTGCCGCTGCCGGTCGTGCGCACCGCGATCGACCGGCTGAGCTTCGGCGTGTCGCCGCTGACCCCCGACGTGGTGGCCGAGCAGCAGCAGATCGCCGACGCGTTCGCGGCGCAGCACCTGATCCCCGGATCGCTCGACGTGAAGGATGCCGTCTGGACCGCGTCGGGCTGACCGGCACGCCGGCCATCGCCGTTTACCCTTCGTCCACGTTTCGAGGTCATGCTGCGGGCCTCGTCGGGCAGCGGAGTGGCCGCAGGATGCAGGATCAGGCGGCCGAGCAGGAACGGCGGCACTGGCAGGAGTCGCGAAGTCGGCTGGAGGCCGCGACGTCGCAGCCGGCGCTGCGGCGACAGGCGCATCGTCTGCTGTGGGAGCTGTGTCAGGTCCTGGGCGAGCGCGACGCGGCGCTGGCGCATCTGCAGGCCGCCATCGCCGAGGATCCGCTGTTCCGTCACGTGCGTCCGCGGCCGGCTCCGCCGGACCGGTCGGTGCTGATGCTGGCGGTGCCGGGAGACTTCCAGTCCAATCTGCCGCTGGATCGGCTGTTCGACCACGGAACCGCGCTGCACACGCTCTGGATCGCCGATCCCGAAGCGGCGCTGCGCGATCCGGCCGCCGCGCTGCCGGCGCAGCTGCCGTCGATCGACTGCGTGTTCATCGCCGTCGCCGAGGATGCGCGGCACCGTCAGGCGCTGCGGGCGGCGGACGCGCTCGCGGCCGAACTCGGCAAGCCCACGATCAACCATGGCGCACGGATCGCCGCTCTCTCCAGGTCCGGCATGACGACAGTGCTGCAAGATGCGGCGGATATCGTGGTTCCTTCACACTGCGAGGTCACGCACGGAGCGCCCTTGCCGGTCGATTTCCCGGCGATCATCCGCCCGCTCGGCTCGCATGCGGGTGACGGGCTGCGCCGCATCGCCAGCCCCGTGGAGCTCGCCGCGTATTACGCGGCGCATCGGCACGCGCGGTTCTTCACGGTCGCACCCTTCGTCGCGTACCGCAGCGCCGACGGGTGGTGGCGGAAATATCGGGTGATCTTCGTGGGCGGCGTCGCCTATCCGCTGCACTTGGCGATCCACGACGACTGGGCGGTCTGGTACTACAACGCGCGGATGCACGCCTGCGCCGCCAAGCAGGAGGAGGAGAGGCGGTTCCTGAGAGACATGCGCCGTGTCCTGCCGGAGCGTGCGGTGCGCGCCCTCGACCAGCTCGCGGCGCGCGTCGGGCTGGACTATTTCGGCCTCGACTGTGCGGTGCTGCCGGACGGACGGCTGCTGGTGTTCGAGGTGGAGACGGGAATGATCGTGCACGACCGCAGCGCCGGATGTCCCTCGCCCACCGACGAGGACCCGTGCCGGCGCATCCGGCGCGCGGTCGAGCGGCTGATCGATCACCGGGCAGGGGGGATGCCGGCTTCCGCATGATCCGCCATTGCGGCCGCATGCGGCCGGAACATGCGCCCCGGGCGCCGGATCAGGGCAGGTGGTTGCCGCCGGTGACGCCGTAGATCTCGGCGGTCACGTAGCTCGATTCCTGCGAGGCCAGCAGCACGTAGACCGGGGCGAGTTCCGCCGGCTGGCCCGCCCGCCCGATCGGGGTCTGCGCGCCGAGGGCGGGGATCTTCTCCTGCGGCTGGCCGCCGCTCGGCTGCAGCGGCGTCCAGACCGGACCGGGCGCCACCGCGTTGACACGTATGCCCTTGCTCGCGATCTGCTTGGCGAGCGCCTTGGTGAAGGCGGTGATCGCCGCCTTGGTGGAGGCGTAGTCGAGCAGCGTCGGCGAGGGCTGGTAGCCCTGGATCGACGTCGTGTTGATGATCGTCGCACCCGGCGGCAGCAAAGGGATCGCCGCCTTGCACAGCCAGAACATGGCGTAGACATTGGTGCGGAAGGTCGCCTCGAACTGCTCGGTGCTGAGCTCGGCGATCTCCTTCACCGCGGTCTGCTTGCCGGCGACGTTGACCAGGATGTCGAGGCCGGAAAGGGCTTCGTGGGCGTCGCGCACCAGCTTGACGCAGAAGGCCTCGTCGCTGATGTCGCCGGGGAGAGCGACCGCCTGGCGGCCTGCATCGCGGATCAGCGCCACCACTTCGGCGGCATCCGACTCCTCGGACTCCAGGTAGCTGAGCGCCACGTCGGCACCCTCGCGGGCGAAGGCGATGGCGGCCGCGCGGCCGATGCCGGAGTCGGCACCGGTGATCAGCGCCTTGCGTCCGCGCAGGCGGCCCGCCCCCTTGTAGCTGCGCTCGCCGTGGTCGGGCTTAGGGCTCATCTCGGAGCTCAGGCCCGGTGCGGATTGCGGCTGCTCGTCGAATTCCGGCTGCGGATACTGCCTGGTCGGGTCCTGCATGTCGTACTGGTTCAGCGTGGCCATGTCGGCCTCCATCGGTTGGGCGCGGTCGGCAACGACGGATGCCGACCGGGGTTCGCTCACGTGTCGGGGAGTTGCGCGACGCCGCGTTCGGGCCGAAAAGCTGGCGCGGTGCGTGCCGGGGCCATCCCATCGATCGCGATCATTGGCGCAGGTCCGGCGGGACTGGCAGCGGCCGACCTCCTCTCGGAGCGCGGCTGCCGCGTGGCGCTGCACGAGCGGATGAGGACGCCTGGCCGCAAGCTCCTGATGGCGGGTCGCGGCGGCCTCAACCTCACCCACTCCGAGCCGCTCGACGTCCTGCTGCGCCGCTACGGCAGCGCGCGGCCCTGGCTCGCGCCCGCGGTCGAGGCGTTCCCGCCGCGGGCGTTGCGCGAGTGGGCGTAGCAGCTCGGGCAGCCGCTGTTCGTCGGCAGCAGCGGCCGGGTGTTTCCCCGGGCGATGAAGGCGTCTGGGCTGCTGCGCGCGTGGCTGGCGCGCCTGCAGTCGCGAGGCGTGGTGCTGCG
>CAXTOC010000072.1:0-10926 GCA_964245725.1 uncultured Acetobacteraceae bacterium
CAGGTGGTGGAACTGGTAGACGAAGCCGATCGCCCGGGCGCGGATCGCGGTGCGCTCGGCGTCGGCGAGCCGGCCGGCATCGTGCCCGTCGATCAGCACCGCCCCGCCCTGCGGCCGCTCCAGCAGCCCCGCCAGGTGCAGCAGCGTCGACTTGCCGGTGCCTGAGGGCGCCATCAGCGCCACGATCTCGCCCGGACGCAGCGACAGCTCCGCGTCGCGCAGCACCTCAAGCCGGCCGTCGCCGCTCTGGTAGCCGTGACGCAGCCCGCGCAGCGCCAGCGGCGCCGCCGGCTCCTCACTCATGGCGCAGCGCCTCCACCGGATCGGTGCGCGCCGCACGCCACGACGGGTACAGCGTCGCCAGCAGCGACAGCAGCAGCGCCATCGCGATCACCTGGATCACCTCCGGCCACTCCAGCTTCGCCGGCAGGTGCTCCAGGTAGTACACCTCCGGGTTGAACAGGTTGGTGCCGGTCAGCGTCTGCAGCCACTGCCGGATGCGCTCGATGTTGAGGCAGAACACGATGCCGACCAGGGTGCCGGCGAGCGTCCCGGTGACGCCGACCGAGGCGCCGCACATCAGGAAGATGCGCATGATGGCGTAGCGGCCGGCGCCGATGGTGCGCAGCACCGCGATGTCGCGGGTCTTGTCCTTGACCATCATGATCAGCGACGACACCACGTTGAACGCCGCGACCAGGATGATCAGCGTCAGGATCAGGAACATCACGTTCTGCTCGACCTGCACCGCGCCGAAGAAGGCGTTGTTGCTCTGCGTCCAGTCGAGCACGCGCAGCGGCACGGTGGGCGGCAGCGCGTCGCGCAGCCGACGCGTCACCGTCTGCACGTGATCCGCGTCCGTCGTCATCACCTGTATCAGCGAGACGGCGCCCGGCATCTGGAAGAACACCTGTGCCGCGCCGAGCGGCAGGAAGGCGTAGGAGGCGTCGTAGTCGTTGACACCGGCATCGAAGATCGCGACCACGCGGTAGGCGCGCACGCGCGGCATGGTGCCGAACGCGGTGGCCGCACCGTTCGGCGACACCAGCGTCAGCCGGCTGCCGATGCCGAGATTGGCACGCAGCGCCAGCGTCGAGCCGATGACGACGGCGTCGTCGCCCGCGAAGTTCTCGAGGCTGCCCGCGCGTATGTTGTCGCTGATCTCGTGCAGGCCCAGCAGGTCGGGGCGCGACAGGCCGCGTATCAGCCCGCCGGCGCTGTAGCTGCCGGCGCTGAGCAGCACCTGCCCCTCGACGATGGGCACCGCCGAGCGCACGCCCGGCACGGCGGCGACGCGGCGCGCCAGCTCCGGGTAGCCCTCGATCGCAGCACCGCTGCCGTAGATGCTGAGATCGCCGTTCAGGCCGAGGATGCGGCCCATCAGGTCGGCCTTGAAGCCGTTCATCACCGACATCACGATGATCAGCGTGGCGACCCCGAGCGCGATGCCGATCAGCGAGAAGACGGCGATCACCGAGACGAAGCGCTCGCCGCGCCGCGCGCGCAGGTAGCGGCCGGCGACCGCGCGCTCGAAGGGCCCGAACATGCCGGCGCTCAGCGCAGCCGGTGGAGCAGCGACAACGCGTCCTCGAGCGGCATCTCGTCGCGCGCGCCGCCGGCACGGCGCTTGACCTCGACGCGTCCGGCCGCCGCACCGCGCGGGCCGACGATGAGCTGCAGCGGATGGCCCATCAGGTCGGCGTCGGCGAACTTCACCCCGGCGCGATCCTCGCGGTCGTCGAGCAGCAGGTCGTCGGGTGCGACCTCGTGCAGCCGCGCGCACAGCGCGTCGCACGCGGCGTCGCCAGGCTTGAGGTTGAGGATGGCGGCGCGGAACGGCGCCACCGCGAGCGGCCAGACGATGCCGGCCTCGTCGTGGCTGGCCTCGATGATGGCGCCGGCGAGCCGCGAGATGCCGATGCCGTAGCTGCCCATCTCCGGATGCAGCGGCGCCCCGTCGGGGCCGGGCACGGACACCTCCATCGGGCGGGTGTACTTGGTGCCGAAATAGAAGATGTGGCCGACCTCGATCCCCCTGCCCTCGCGGCGCCGCGCCGGCTCGACCCCGTCCCAGGCGCCCGCGTCGTGCTTCTCGTCGGTGGCCGCGTAGAGCGAGGTCACGCGCTGGAAGAACGCTTCCAGCGATCCGGCATCGGCCAGATCGACCGGCTCGTCGAGCCAGTCCCGCTCCTCGAAGCGGCCGTCATAGAACACGCCGCTCTCGCCGGTGGGTGCCAGGATGATGAACTCGTGGCTGAGATCGCCGCCGATCGGTCCGGTATCGGCGCGCATCGGGATCGCGCTCACGCCCATGCGCTGGAAGGCGCGCAGGTAGGACAGCATCATGCGCCGGTAGGTCGCCACCGCCGCGGCGACGTCGGCGTCGAAGCTGTAGGCGTCCTTCATCAGGAACTCCCGCCCGCGCATCACCCCGAAGCGCGGACGCACCTCGTCGCGGAACTTCCACTGGATCTGGTAGAACACCTGCGGCAGCTCGCGGTACGACCGCACGCCCTGGCCGAACAGCTCGGTGATCATCTCCTCGTTGGTCGGACCATAGAGCAGGTCGCGCCCGTGGCGGTCGCTGAGGCGCAGCATCTCCGGCCCGTAGGCGTCGTAGCGGCCGGAGCGCCGCCACAGCTCGGCGGGCTGCAGCGTCGGCATCAGCACCTCCTGGGCACCGATCGCGTCCTGCTCCTCGCGCACGATCTGGCCGATCCGGCGCAGCACGCGCAGCCCGGCCGGCAGCCAGGCATAGATGCCGGACGCCGTCTGCCGGATCAGACCCGCCCGCAGCATCAGCCGGTGCGAGGCGATCTGCGCTTCCGCCGGCGTCTCCTTCAGGGTGGGCAGGAAGCTGCGGGACAGGCGCATCGTCGGAACCTCTGGGCGGGCATGCGAGTGCCGGACCCTAGAGCAAGCGGCGGAGGTTCGAAAGCCGCGGCACCGGCGCCATCGGCGGGCAAGTCCTGATCGGCAGGCTGCGGAAACTACTTCATTGGTGCGCTGCAAAATACTGCGCTGCACAAGTAATGCGTCCGACAAAATCTCGGACAAATGCGAAACGGGGCGTGACAAAAGCTGCGACCGCGCATAAAAAAAGCCCACGCAGCTTGGTTCCAGCGCGCGGGCCAAGTTTAGGGAGAAAACGCCAGTCACACGGCAGGAAGAGGAGAGATCCTCTTCCTGCCGTTAATGATTGCAAGTCCCGCCCGGAAAAGCCAGATCAAAATGCATGTCCGGTATGCGTGCGCCGGAATCTTTTATTCCGGACCTCCGGTCCTGCATCAGTCGACCTGCAACGCCAGCGCGCCGTGCCGGAACGATAGCCAGCTGCTGGTGATCAGCAGCTCGCAGCCTGCCCAGATCAGCAGCGACACCACCGTCGTGATGAGCATCACCCGCCCGATGCGTGGCGCCTCCGGCAAGCCGCGATAGCCAGACACCGGGTCCGGCTCGGCGCGCGGCTTCTGGCCCAGCGGCAGCACCGCGAACAGCACCGTCCACCAGATCAGCACGAACAGGATCGACGCGGTGAACCAGTTCATCGCGCGGACGGCCGCCTCACCGGCTCAGATCCGGATCAGGTGCACGTCGACCATCGGACGCTTCTGCAGCTTGCGCCCCAGCGCCCGGCGCAACGCCGACTTGGCAGCCTCCCGGAAGCCGCCATCGTCGAGGCGGATGCCAGGCGGCAGCTCGGCCAGGGCGTTGGCGAAGCTGCCGGCCACCCGGGCGGTCTCGACATCGTCCGGCTCCAGCAGGCCCGGCGCGCTGACCTGCGGCGCTCCCAGCACCTCGCCGAACCGGTCGACCACCACGCTTCCCAGCACGATGCCGTTGAACAGCATCTTGCGTCGTGCGGCCAGCACCGCCCCTTCCATCGGCAGGATACGGTTGCCGTCCAGCGCCAGCTTGCCGACCGGGACGGTGTCGACCACCTCGGCGCGGTTGCTGGACAGGCTCAGCACGTCGCCGTCCTCGAGCAGGATGGGCTCTGCCCCCTCCTCGCGGGCGAGTGCCGCGTGCGCCGCGAGGTGACGCCACTCACCGTGCACCGGCACCGCGTAGCGCGGCCGCACCAGCCCGTACAGGCGACGCAGGTCGTCTCGCGCCGGATGCCCGGAGACGTGCACCATGTGGTCGGCGTCGGTCAGCACCCGCACGCCGCGACGCACCAGGTTGTCCTGCACCGCCATGATCGCCCGCTCGTTGCCGGGGATCATGCGCGAGGAGAACACCACCGTGTCGCCCTCGCCGAGCGAGATGTTGGGGTGGGTGTCGGCGGCGATCCGCGACAGCGCCGAGCGCGGCTCGCCCTGGCTGCCGGTGACGATCATCAGCAGGTTGTCGTCGGGGATGTCCTGCGCGTCCTGCTCGGAGAGGAACAGCGGCACGTCCTCGAGGTATCCGCACTCGCGGGCCGCGACCTCCAGGTTGCGCAAGGACCGGCCGACCACCACGATCGAGCGGCCAGCCGCCTCGGCGGCCATCGCGATGCTCTGCACCCGTGCGACGTTGCTGGCGAAGCAGGTCACGGCGACGCGGCCGTCGATGCCGGCGATCAGGCTGGTCAGGCTGCGGCGCACCTCGGCTTCCGACCCGGCCTCGCCCTCCACCAGGGCGTTGGTGCTGTCGCAGACCATCGCCAGCACCCCTTCCCGTCCGAGGGCAGCGAAGGCGTCGAGGTCGGTGGGCGGCCCGACCAGCGGGTGCGGGTCGAGCTTCCAGTCGCCGGTGTGCAGCACCGTGCCGTAGCGCGTGCGCAGCACCAGCGCCTGGGCTTCCGGCACCGAATGGGTCACGTGGATGAACTGCAGCGAGAACGGCTCCAGCGTGAAGCGGCTGTCCTGCGCCACCACGTGCAGCTCCACGCGCCCGAGCAGCCCGGCCTCGCCCAGCTTGCGGCGCAGCACCGCGGCGGCGAACGGGGTCGCGTAGATCGGGCAGCCCAGCCGCGACCACAGGTGCGCCACCGCGCCGATATGGTCCTCATGCGCGTGCGTGATCACCAGCCCGACCAGCGCGTCGCGATGCTCGACGATGAAGCTCGGGTCGGGCATCAGGATCTCGACCTCCGGCATGTCGTTGCCGGAGAAGCCGATGCCGCAATCGACCGCGAGCCACGCGCCGTCGCACCGGTAGAGGTTGAGGTTCATGCCGATCTCGCCTGTCCCGCCCAGCGGCAGGAAAGCCAGATCGCCGTTCAACATGTCCATTCATTCGCCTTCGATAACTCGGGTTCTGTCGTTCGCTAATGTCGGTGTCGGGTTGCGCGCAGCCAATAGCCTCAGGCCGTCCAGCGTCAGCTCCGGGTCGATCCGCTCGATGATGTCGGTGCCTTCGGAGAACAGCGGCGCCAGGCCGCCGGTCGCCACCACCTTCATGGCCACGTGGTTGCCGCGCTCCGGTGCCGCGGTCTGGGTGAACTCGTGGCGGATCCGGGCGGTGATGCCCTCGATCAGGCCGATATAGCCCCAGTAGATGCCCGAGCGCATCGCCACCAGGGTGTTGCGCCCGATCACCGCGTGCGGCCGGCCGATGCCGATCCGCGGCAGCCGCGCCGCCGCCTGGTGCAACGCCTCGACCGACAGGTTGATTCCCGGCGCGATCACGCCGCCGCAGTAGGTACCCTCGGAGTCGATCACGTCGAAGGTGGTGGCGGTGCCGAAATCGATCACGATCAGCGGGCCGCCGTACTTCTGGTGCGCCGCCAGCCCGTTCAGCAGCCGGTCGACGCCGACCTCGGAGGGATTGTCCATGTTGATGACGAAGCCCCAGTCGAGCTGCGCCGCCCCGATCAGCGGCTCGACCGCGAACCAGTCCCGACACAGCCGGCGCAGGTGATACAGCGCCGCCGGCACCACGGTGCCGATCACCGCGCGGTCGACCTGGCTGCGATCCAGTCCGGCCAGGTTGAGCAGCGCCAGCAGCCACACCGCGTACTCGTCCGAGGTGCGCTTGGTCTCGGTGCCGATGCGCCAGGAGCCGCGCCAGCCGGCGCCGTCATGCACCGCGAAGACGATGTTGGTATTGCCCGCATCGACCACCAGCAGCACGGCTTCAGGCTCCCTGGATGAACAGGACCTCGCCGGTGGTGATGCGCCGGATCTCGCCTCGCACGTCGAGCAGGAGGGTCCCGTCTTCCGCGATCGAGGAAAACGATCCCGTTGTCTGCCCGTCCGCGGTGCGGACCGCAAGCTCTGTCCCCGGCGGGTGCGCACGCTCGAGCCACTCGCCGCGCAGCTGCGCAGGATCGCTTCGGCACGCGTGCCTCCGGCCGAAGCTGGCGAGCAGGCGATCGACCATCTCGTCGGCCGGGGGAGTGGCACCGAGCTCGGCGAGGCAGGCGGCCCGCCGATCGGGCAGCGCCGGGGCGCGCGCAAGGTTGGCGCCGAAGCCGATCACCACCCAGCCGCCTCCGTCCGGCGTGGGGCTCGCCTCGATCAGGATGCCGGCGAGCTTGCGCCCCTCCAGCATCAGATCGTTCGGCCACTTGAGCCGCATCGCCCGCGCGTGCGCCGGCGTGAGGCGGAACGCGTCGTGCAGGGCGAGGCCGGCGATCAGCGGCCACGGCTGGGCCTGCCGCGGACGCAGCAGCACCGACAGGGCGAGCGTCCCGGCGGCCTCGCTCCAGACGCGGCCGCGGCTGCCGCGTGGCCGCGTCTGGCACCGGGCCTGTATCGCCAGGAACTCCGGTGCGCCGGCTTCGGCCTGTGCGATGCAGGCGTCGTTGGTCGAGGGCAGGACGTCGTGGCGATGCAGGCGCCAGTCCGGCGTCGAGGTCACCTGAACAGGGTCGCCGCGGCCGCCTGCGCGGCGCTGGTCACTGGCCCCAGCAGCAGCAGGAACAGCCCGGTCACCACGCCCATGCCGATCGAGACCGCCGACACCGAGGGCATCCGGCGGTCGAACGCCGACGCCGGCGCATCGACGTACATCACCCGCACCACGCGCAGGTAGTACACCGCGCCGATCACGCTGGAGACGATGCCGACGATCACCAGCGCCGGCATCCCGGCGCGCAGCGCCGCGCTGAACACCAGCAGCTTGCCGAAGAAGCCGGACAGCGGCGGCACCCCGATCATGCTGAACATGACGATCGCCATCACCAGTGCGAGCGCCGGATCGGTGCGGCTCAGCCCGGCGAGGTCGGAGATCCGCTCGACTGCGACGCCGCGCCGTCGCATCGCGACGATGGTCGCGAACGCGCCGGTGTTCATGAACAGGTAGGTGGCGAGATAGACCAGGGTGCCGCGCAGGCCGGCCGGGCTCGCCGCCGCGAGGCCGATCAGCGCGTAGCCCATGTGGCCGATCGAGGAGTACGCCATCAGCCGCTTGATGCTGGTCTGCGGGATCGCGGCAAGCGCGCCGAACAGCATCGACGCCATCGACAGGATCTCGATCAGCAGCTGCCACTGCGGCGTGACCTGGCCGAACGGCCCGGCCATCACGCGGAGCAGCAGCGCGAACGCAGCGATCTTCGGCGCCCCGGCCATGAAGGCGGTGACCGGCGCCGGCGCGCCCTGATAGACGTCCGGCGTCCACATGTGAAACGGCACCGCCGAGATCTTGAAGGCGAGCCCGACGATGATGAACACGATGCCGACCACCAGGCCCGGCGGCACCTGGGCGGAGTCCGCCAGCGCGGTCTGCAGGCCGCGATACTCCATGGTGCCGGCGAAGCCGAACACCAGCGAGATGCCGTACAGCAGCAGCCCCGAGGCGAGCGAGCCGAGCACGAAATACTTCAGCCCGGACTCCGCCGAGCGCAGCCGGTCGCGGTCGAACGCGCACAGGATGTAGATCGCGAGCGATTGCAGCTCGAGCCCGATATACAGCGTCATCAGGTTCTCGCTGGACGCCATCACCATGGTGCCCACCGTGGCGAACAGCACCAGCACCGGGAACTCGAAGCGCGAGATGCCCTCGCGACGGTTGTAGTCGAGTGCCAGGATCAGGCTGAGCGCCGCACCGGCCAGGCTCAGCACCTTCATGAAGCGCGCGAACGCGTCGGCGACGAAGACGCGGTGGTAGGCGACGCCGTCGCCGGCGGTCAGCACCAGCACCGCTGCCAGCACCATGGCGGCGATCGTCAGCAGCGTGCAGGGCACCGCCGGGTTGCCTGTGGTGCGCAGCACGCCGAACATCAGGATGGCGAGGCCGCAGACCGACAGCGCGATCTCCGGCAGGGCGAGGGTCCAGTTCATCGTCTACCGATCAGCGGAAGATCAGGAAGGTCGACATCAGCACCACCAGGCCGATCAGCATGGTGAAGGCGTAGACCGCGATCGAGCCGGTCTGTATGCGCACCGCCTGCGCGGAGCCGCCGGCGGTCAGCCGCGCCATCCCCTCCGGCACCCCCTGGATGATGCCCTCGTCGCCGACGTGCCAGAGCAGCCCGGCGAGGACGCGGTAGGGCTGCACGAACACGCGGTCGTACAGCTCGTCGAAATACCACTTATGCAGCAGGAAGCGGTGCAGCCCGGGGGCGCGGCGCGCCAGCTCCGCGGGCAGCTGCGGCCGCAGCCGGTAGGCGTAGAGCGCGGCCGCGACGCCGAGCAGCGACAGCATGGTCGGCACCAGGGTGAGGATCGCCGGCATCTGCTCCATCGCAGTCAGCACGCCGTTGTTCGGGCCGTTGAAGATGGCGCCGTTCCAGAAGCCGGACTGGTGCACGCCGATGAACCAAGGTGCCAGCGCCCAGCCGCCGACCGCGGCGCCGAGGGCGAGCGCGACCAGCGGCAGCGTCATCACCGGCGGGCTCTCATGCGCGCCCTGCTGCAGGCGGGCGTCGCGGGCGGGGCTGTGGAACACCAGCAGCAGCAGGCGCCAGCTGTACAGCGCGGTGAGGAAGGCGGTGATCGAGCCCAGCACCCAGCCATAGAAGCCCGGCACGGTGTGCGCGGCCCACGTCGCGTCCAGGATCGCGTCCTTCGACCACCAACCGGCGAAGGGCGGGATCGCCGCGAGAGCGAGCGAGCCGATCCACATCACCGCGCACGTCACCGGCAGCTTGCGCGCGAGCCCACCCATCTTGAACATGTCCTGCTCGCCGTGCAGCGCGTGGATCACCGACCCTGCAGAGAGGAACAGCAGCGCCTTGAAGAAGGCATGCGTGGTCAGGTGGAACATGCCGGCCTGGTAGACGCCGACGCCGCAGGCCATGAACATGTAGCCGAGCTGCGAGCAGGTCGAGTAGGCGATGGTGCGCTTGATGTCGGGCTGCACCAGCCCGACGGTGGCGGCGAAGAAGCAGGTCGAGGCGCCGATCAGCACCACCAGGTCCTTGGTCAGGGGCGCGAACTCGATCAGCGGCGACATCCGCGCCAGCAGGAACACGCCGGCGGTGACCATGGTGGCGGCGTGGATCAGCGCCGAGACCGGCGTCGGCCCCTCCATCGCGTCGGGCAGCCAGGTGTGGAAGAAAAGCTGCGCCGACTTGCCCATGGCGCCGATGAACAGCAGCACCCCGATCACCTCGTAGGCGCGCATGTCGATGCCGAGCAGGTGGTAGAGGGCCTGCTGGTGCGAGGGCACCAGGGCGAAGATGTTGTCGTAGCTGACGGTGCCGAACTGCACGAAGGCGAGCGCGATGCCGACCATGAAGAACAGGTCGGCGACGCGGTTGACCACGAAGGCCTTGTTGGCGGCGGCCTGGGCGCTCGGACGGTCGTACCAGTAGCCGATCAGCAGGTAGCTCGCGAGGCCCACCCCTTCCCAGCCGAAGAACAGCTGGATCAGGTTGTCCGAGCTCACCAGCATCAGCATCGCGAAGCTGAACAGCGACAGGTAGGCGAAGAAGCGAGCGACGGGTGTCTCCTCGTGGCTCATGTAGCCGACGCTGTAGATGTGGATCAGGGTGGCCACGCAGGTGACCATCGCCACCATCTCCGCCGACAGCGCATCGAAGCGCAGCGTCCAGGCGGCGTGGAAGCCGCCGGCCTGGATCCAGTCCGATACCGGTACGGCGATGGTCGGCGAGCCCTGCGCCACGCCCTGCGCCAGTGCGGCGAGCGCGCACACCGAGGCCAGCAGCATCAGGCCAATGCTGACCCAGCGCGCCGCACGGTCGCCGATCAGCGCTCCGAACAGGCCGGCGATGATCGCGCCGAACAGGGGCGCGAACACGGCGATCGCGAACAGCACGCTCATCTCAGACCCTCATCCGCCTTCTCCACCGCGCCTCGGTCGGCCGCGCCTAACCATGCATCGAACGCGCGTCCTCGACCTCGATCGAGCCGCGGTTGCGGAAATACACCGTCACGATGGCAAGCCCGATCGCCGCCTCGGCGGCCGCGATGGTCAGCACGAACAGGGTGAACACCTCGCCCGACAGGTCGCCGAGGGCGGAGGAGAACGCCACCAGGTTGATGTTGGCCGAGAGCAGGATCAGCTCGATCGCCATCATCATGGTGATGACGTTCTTGCGGTTCAGGAAGATGCCGAACACGCCCACCACCAGCACGATCGCGCTCACCGTGAGGTAGGGTGTCAGCCCGACGCTGGCGATCCCGGGCGGCGTGCTCAACGTCATCGCCTGTCCTCCCCACGATCGGCGGCCGAGGGATGCAGCACCGGCGCGCGGTCCTTGCTGCGCAGGAAGCCGCCATTGCCGACGGTGCCCTCGCCGCGCCTCAGATCCATCAGCTCGAGCGTGTCGGACGGGCGGCGGCGATGCTGCAGCGAGACGTCCTGCCGCTTGCCCACGCGGCGCTCGCGCAGCGTCAGCACGATGGCGCCGATCATCGCCACCAGCAGCACCAGCCCGCAGGCCTGGAACAGGAACACGTAGTCGGTGTAGATCAGCCGCCCGAGCGCCTCGGTGTTGCTCGCCGCGTCCTCCACCCGCGCGTGCGGCAGCGCCCGCACGTCGGGCGCGATCCGCCACCGTCCCACCGTCAGCACGATCTCGGCGAGCAGCAC
>CAXTOC010000073.1:0-10890 GCA_964245725.1 uncultured Acetobacteraceae bacterium
CTCGTAGAGCGTGCCGGTCATCGCGTCCAGCGCCGGGCGGGCGCGGGCGAACGCGGCCGCGCTGCCCGATGCCAGCATCGTCAGGCTGCCGTCGGCGGCGCGGGCGGCGCCGCCGCTCATCGGTGCGTCGAGATAGAGCCGCCCGGCGGCTTCCAGCCGTGCGGCCAGCCCGCGCGCCACGTCGGGGGCCATCGTCGCCGAGGAGATGAACACCGCCCCCTCCGGCATGGTCGCAGCACATCCCTGCGGGCCGAACAGCACCGCCTCGGTCTGCGCGCCGTTGACCACGGCCGCGACCACCGCCTCCGCACCCGCTGCCGCATCCGCCGGGGTAGCGGCGATGCGGCCGCCGGATTCTGCCAGCCGTTCGGAGGCAGCGCCCGAGACGTCGAAGCCCGAGACGTCGAAGCCCGCGCGCAGCAGCGACTGCGCCATGCCGAGTCCCATCGAGCCGAGCCCGACCACCGCCGCGCGTCGTCCGCGCGACGCACTTCCGCCAGGCTCGGGCTGCGTCATGCTGCTATCCTCCGTGGAGCACGTCCGGCCCTGCGATCATGCCATGGATCGGTCGTGCTGGGTTCTACCGGGAGCGGCTCGCGATGGATGAGACCAGGCTGCGTGACCAGATCTGCATGTTCTCGCGCTCGCTGTTCGAGCGCGGCCTGACCGCCGGCTCGTCGGGCAATGTCAGCCTGCGTCTGCAGGATGGCGGCTGGCTGATGACCCCGACCAACGCCTCGCTCGGCTTCCTCGACCCGGCGCGGCTGTCGCGGCTGGACCCGCAGGGACGCCTGCTGTCCGGCGACGCGCCCAGCAAGGAGATCCCGCTGCACCAGGCGCTCTACGACACCCGGCAGGCGGGTGCCGTGGTGCACCTGCACTCGGTGCACTCGGTGGCGGTCTCGATGCTGCCCGAGATCGATGCCGCCGACGTGCTGCCGCCGCTCACGGCCTACTACGTGATGCGGGTCGGCGCCACGGCGCTGGTGCCGTACTACCGGCCGGGCGATCCCGCCGTCGGGGCTGCGATACGCGGCCTCGCCGGACGCTACGCCGCGGTGCTGCTGGCCAACCACGGTCCCGTCGTCGCCGGCGCCACGCTGGAGGCCGCGATCTACGCCACCGAGGAGCTGGAGGAGACGGCGCGGCTCTACCTGATGCTGCGCGGTCTCAACCCGCGGGCGCTGACGCAGGCGCAGGTCGACGACCTGGTCGCCCGCTTCGGGTTGGAACTGCCGAGGCATGATCACGCGTCCGCCCATGATGAGGATCGATGAGGGGCGGGAGCGGCGTCGCCGCCCCCGGGTTCAGCGCGCCGGCACGTACTGGCGCCAGTCGTGCTTCTCCTTGAAGCCGAGCATCTCGCGCACCTTGCGGTTCGAGAGCAGCCCCTCGCGCTCGCCGAGCGTGCCGCGCACCGGCACGTTCGGGTAGTAGCGGCGCAGCAGCTCCGCCGTCGGCAGGTCCGACGAGGTGGAGTCGTTGGCGGCGTTGAACACCTGGAAGCCGAGCCCGTCGGTCTCGATGCCGAGGCGCACGATCTCGCCCAGGTCGCGCGCGTCGATGTAGCTCCAGGCGATCTTCTTGCGGAAGTCCGGCTTGGCGAACCAGCCCGGGAACAGCTCGTACTCGCTCGGCTCGACGACGTTGCCGATGCGCAGCGCGTAGATGTCGGCGCCGCTGCGTAGCTGGAAGCCGCGCGCGGTGCGCTCGTTGCAGATCTTGGAGATCGCGTAGCTGTCCATCGGATCGACCGGATACGCCTCGTCGAGCGGGAAATACTCCGGCTCGCGCGGCGTGTTGGCGAACACGATGCCGTAGGTGGTCTCGCTCGAGGCGATGATCACCTTGGGGATGCCGAGCTTGGTCGCGGCGTCGAGCACGTTGTACGTGCCCATCACGTTGATGCGGTAGACCTCGTTGTCCGGCACGATCATGACGCGCGGGATGGCGGCGAAATGCACCACCGCGTCGATCTTCGGCGGCCGCAGGTCGGGATCGAACTCGTGCAGCCCGGTGTAGGACGAGAAGGCGTTGAACAGCTGGCCGGCATCGGTGATGTCGGTGATCAGCGTGCGCACGCGGGGATGGTCGAGCGGCTTGGTGTCGATGTTGAGCACGTGGTAGCCGTGGTCGACCAGGTACTGCACGACGTGACGTCCGGCCTTGCCGCTGCCGCCCGTGAACAGGATCTGCTTCATGCGTCTGGCTTCCTCAGAAGTGGTAGTTGTCGATGTTGTTCTTGTCGAACACCAGCGGCTGGCTGAACACGATCACGCGGTCCTTGGCGGTGAAGCTGCCGAGGTCGCCGGCGGTGAAGCTGCCGTTCGGCTGGATCGCGTTGTTCGCCGCCAGGCGTGCCACGTACATCACCAGCATCCCCTCCTTCACCTCGTCCCAGAGCGGGCTCTCGCGGATGATGCCGGACTTCACGTACTGTCGGATCGAGTCCGGATCGCTGCAGCCGGTCACGAACACCTTGCCGGTCATGCCGAGCTTCTCGACCGCGGCCGCCGCACCCACTTCCGCGGCACCGTCCGGCGCGATGATCCCCTTCACGCCCGGGTTGGCCTGCAGGATGTTCAGGCCGGCGGTCAGCGACTGTGACGGGCTGGACTGGCCATACTGGGTGGTGACGATCTTCATCTTGGGGTAGGCGCTGGCCATGTAGGCCGTCAGCGCGTGGATCCACTCGTTCTGGATCGTGGCGTCGGGCGTCGAGGACAGGATCGCGACCTGCGCGTCGGGGCCGGTGTACTTGGCGACGGCGTCGACCAGCGCCTTGCCGTGCTTGGCATAGTCGGTGTTCTGGATGAAGAAGTCGCGTGCGTCGGCGGCCACGTCGCTGTCGTAGGACACCACCTTGATGCCCTGCTTGCGAGCGCGGCGCAGCGCCGGGGCGAGCTGGGTCGGGTTGTTCGAGGTGGTGGTGATCACGGTGAAGCGGCGCGCGATCAGGCTGTTGAACACGTCGACCTGTCCCTGCGCCGAGGCGGTGACCGGGCCGGTGTAGAGGAAGTTGATGTTCAGCGTCTTCGCGGCCTGCTCGGCGCCCTGCTGGTTGGCCTTGAACACCGACAGCCCGACGAGCTTGGGCACCATCGCCACCTTGATCGCCTTCGCCGTGTCGATGTCGGCGGCGCGCGCCGGCGCGAGGCCGAGCAGCAGCGCGACGGCGGCGAGCCCGGTGCGTGCCGCATGAGTTGGTCTGATCATCTCCCGATTCCTTCAGTTCGTGGGTGCGGCGACGTCGTTCCTGGCACGACGCAGCCGGCGCAGCAGCGGCGCGACGCCGCCGCCGCCGAGCATGTTCTTGATGGCGATGGCGCCGAGCAGGATGGCGCCGGTCAGCATCGTGGTCAGCATGTCGGAGAAGCCCGCGATCAGCATGCCCTGGCGCAGGAAGCCCAGCACCAGCACCGCGATCACCACGCCCACGATGCTGCCCTCGCCGCCGAAGATGCTGACGCCGCCGAGCACGACGATGGTGATGGTGGTGAGCAGCAGCACGTCGCCCATGTCGGCGCGCACCGCGCTGTAGTACGCCGCGAGCACGATCCCGGCGAGCGCCGCCATGCTGCCGGACAGCACGTAGGCGGCGACCAGGATGCGGTCCACCCGCACCCCGGACCAGCGCGCGGCATCCGGGTTGTAGCCGATCATGACGATCTTGCGGCCGAACTTGCTGCGCGACATCACGAGGCCGAACAGCAGGCTGAGCAGGCCGAACAGCACGATCTGGTACGGCAGCAGGTCGCCGATGGCGCCGGTGCCGAGCCTGGTGAAGCCGTCGGGAAAGCCGGAGGGCGGGGTGTCGCCGGCGAGCGCCACGGCCAGGCTGCCGTAGATGAAGCTGGTGGCGAGCGTGGCGATCAGCGGCTCCACCCGCAGCCGGGTGATGATCAGGCCGTTCACCGTCCCGAGCGCGGCACCTGCGAGCACGCCGATGCCGGCCGCGACCCAGATCGACAGGTGCAGCCCGCTCCAGAGTTCGGCCATCACGATCGCGGACAGGCCGGCGGTGGCGCCGACCGAGAGGTCGATCCCGCCGGTCAGGATGACGGTCGAGAGCCCGAGTGCGACCAGCCCGAACGGCAGGAAGTTCTCGCTCAGCGCCAGGAAGCCGCCGAAGCCGGGATAGAAGCCTGGAACGACGGCGATCAGCGCCGCCACCAGCAACGCCAGCAGCACGATCAGCGCGCGCTCCCAGCCATCGAGCGGCAGCCGCGAGCGGCGCTGGCGGGTGAGGGTGACGTCGTTGCGCCCGCCCAGGTCGGGTCTGTCCATGTCAGGCGCCTCCCGCGGCGGCACGGCGCCGGCCGGCCGCCACCGCGATCAGGATCATCAGCCCCTCGCCGGCGGAGTACCAGATCGGCGGCACGTGCACGAACACCAGGGCGGTCAGCACGACGCTCAGGAACAGGCTGCCGAGCACGGTGCCGATCATCGAGGCGCGGCCGCCTGAGATCGCGGTGCCGCCGATCAGGGCGACGGCGATCGACTGCAGCTCCATGTGGTCGCCGGTACCGGTGGTGACGGTGGCCGAGCCGGTGTAGCAGAGGAACATCAGCCCGGAGAGGGCCGCCAGCACGCCGGACAGCGCGTAGGCGCAGACCTGCGTCGAGGTGACCGCGATGCCGGCATTGTAGGCGGCGGCGCTGTTGTTGCCGACCGCGAGCAGGGCACGGCCGAGGCGCATATGGCCCAGCATGAACCAGGTCAGCAGCAGCACCACCCCCAGCACCAGCACCGGGATCGGCAGGATCCCCGCCAGCAGGCCGTTGCCCAGCACGCCGTAGGCGTGTGGCACGGAATCGACCTGGGTGCCGTTCGAGATCACGAAGATCAGGCCGCTGTAGAGGCTGTAGGTGCCGAGCGTGGTGATGATCGGCGGGATCGTCAGGCGCGCGACCAGCAGGCCGTTGAGGGTGCCCAGCACCAGGCCGATCAGCAGGGCGATGGCGAACGCGGCGGCCAGCGGCAGGCCGCCGCCCTGGGCCAGCAGGCCGGTCACCATCGCGCTCAGCCCCAGCACCGGGGCCACCGACAGGTCGATGCCGCGCGTGGCGATCACCAGCGTCTGGCCGAGTGCGAGCAGCGACAGCACCACCGAGCCCTGCAGCATGAAGCGCAGGTTCTGCGCCGAGATGAAGCCGTGCCGCACCAGGCTGACGACCAGGACCGTGGCTATGGTGGCGAGCAGCAGCGTGATCTCGCGCCGTCCGGCGCCGGTCGTGCCGCGCGACCGGCCAGCGCGTCGCCGCGGTTCGACCGCGCCGGTGGTCCGTGGCAGCGCGGTGATCTGCATCACGAGGCCCGTCCCGCGTGGCTCAGGTAGGATTGGCCCACCTGGTCCGGGGTGATCTGCTCGCCGCTCAGCTCGGCGACGATGCGTCCCTCGTAGACCGACAGGATGCGGTCGCAGAGCCGGACCAGCTCCTCCATCTCCGACGAGATCACCAGGATCGCCATGCCCTGCCGGGCGAGGCCCTCGATCAGCTCGTAGATCTCGTCCTTGGCGCCGACATCGACGCCGCGGGTCGGCTCGTCGAGGATCGCGACCTTCGGCGACAGCCCCATCCACTTGCCGAACACGACCTTCTGCTGGTTGCCACCGGACAGCCGGGCCAGCTTCTGGTCGATGCCGGCGCAGCGCACCCGGTACTGCGCGACGGTGGCGCTGCCGATGCCGTCCTCGTGCGCGCGGTCGATCAGCCCGAGGCGCTGCCGCACGCGGTCGAGCAGGCCCGAGGTCAGGTTCTCGGTGATGCTCATCGGCAGCACCGCACCGTGCCGTGCGCGATCCTCGGGGGCGTAGACCAGGCCGCGCCGGATGATCGCGTGGGTGGACCAGCCGGAGATGTCGTGCTCGCCCAGCTGGACGCGGCCGGCCTCCCGCGCGCGCAGGCCGAAGATGGTCTCGGCGATCTCGGTGCGGCCGGCGCCGACCAGCCCCGCCAGCCCCAGGATCTCGCCCTGGTGCAGGGTGAAGCCGACGTCGCGGAAGCGCGGCTCGTGGCTCAGCCCCTCGACGCGAAGCGCCGGCACGTCGGTGACCGACGACCAGCTGCGCCGGGGGATCACGCGCATCTCGCGCCCGACCATCTGCGACATCAGCCGCACCCGGTCGAATTCGGCGCGCCCGGTCTGGTCGACCAGCACGCCGTCGCGCAGCACGCTGATCTCGTCGCTGATCTCGAGCACCTCGTCCATGCGGTGGCTGATGAAGCCGAGCGTGCAGCCGTCGTCGCGCAGGCGTCGCATGATGCCGAACAGGTGCTCGACCTCGTGCGTAGTCAGCGGCGAGGTCGGCTCGTCGAACAGGATGACGCGGCAGCCGCGCAGCAGCGCCTTGGCGCACTCCACCTGCTGCTGCTGGGCGATCGAGAGCTGGCGCGCCTGCTGGTCGACGTCGATGTCCAGGCCGAGCGAACCCAGCGCCTCGCGTGCCCGGCCACGCACCCGCGCCCAGTCGACGCGACGCGGCAGCCGCCCCGCGGTGGGCAGCTGGCCCACGAACATGGTCTCGGCGACGCTGAGCTCGGGCATCAGCGCCGGCTCCTGCGGCACCAGGTAGATGCCGTGCGCGTGCGCCTCCTGCGGGCTGTGCAGGGCGAGCGCCCGGCCGTCGAGGCTCAGCTGCCCGGCGGTCGGCCGCACGATCCCGGACAGGATCTTGAACAGGGTGGATTTGCCCGCGCCGTTCTCGCCCATCATCGTGTGCACCCGCCCGGGTTGCAGCGACAGGCTGACGCCGCGCAGCACCGCGACGCTGGCGAAGTTCTTGGTGATGCCGAGCGCCCGGTAGCAACCCTGCGGGGCTGCGTCGGGCGTCTCGCCGGCGGCGAGCGACATGATGCCGTCTCCTGAACAGGTTCCCTGGAGGAGGTGCGCTTCTCGATGCCGTGCGGCACGGGCGACCCTGCCATCGGGGCGTCGATGGTTGCGCAATCACTAATCCGCATCGCCTGGTAGCGCAACCATGGATCATCGATTAATCTCGATCACGGATGAGCACGATCAACCCAGCCGCGCGGACCGGCGGACGCAGGCGCGCGGACGGGACGGTGACGCTGAAGCACGTGGCGGAGCGGGCTGGTGTCGCTCCGATCACCGTCTCGCGGGCGCTGAACGCGCCGCACAGCGTCTCGGAGGCGCTGCGCCACCAGATCGACGTCGCCGTGGCCGAGCTCGGCTACGTCCCCAACCGCTTCGCCGGGGCGCTCGCCTCCGCGGACAGCCGGATCGTGCCGGTGATCGTGCCTTCGCTGTCCAACGCGGTGTTCATCGAGGTCATCCAGGGCATCCAGGAGGTGCTGGAGGGTGCGCGCTACCAGCTGCTGCTCGGCAACACGCAGTACGACCTCGACCGCGAGGCGGACCTGGTCGCGACCCTGCTCGGCTGGTCCCCGCCCGGCCTGATCGTGGCCGGGCTGCGTCACGCCGAGCGCACCACGCGCCTGCTGCGCGGCTACGGCCGTCCGGTGGTCGAGATCATGGAACATGGCCCCAGGGCGATCGACATGAATGTCGGGCTGTCGCACCTCAAGGCCGGCGAGACCATGGGCGCGCACCTGATCGCGCGCGGCTACCGCCAGATCGGCTTCATCGGCGGACGGCTGGAGGCGGACTACCGCGCCGCGCAGCGCTTCCGCGGCCTGGATCGCGCGCTCGCGCGCGCCGGGCTGACGCGACGGCCGCCGTACGGGCACGCCGAGGCGTCGAGCCCCGGGCTCGGCGGCGACAAGCTCATGCAGGCGCTGCAACGCAGTCCGGAGCTCGACGCGCTGTTCTTCGCCAACGACGATCTCGCGGTCGGCGCGCTGCTGCGCGCGCAGCGCGAGGACATCGCGGTGCCGGGGCGGATCGCGATCGCCGGCTTCAACGGCCTGGCCATCGGCGCGCTGACCACGCCCGCCCTCACCTCGATCGTCTCGCCGCGGCAGCGGATCGGCGAGCTCGCGGCGCGCAAGCTGCTGGCGCGCATCCAGGGCAAGCCGGCGGGGCCGGCGCGGGTCGATGTCGGATACCGGCTGGAGGTCAGGTCCAGCACCTGACGCTGGCATAATCAAGGAGAACGGCGATGGCGGAGAGAGTCGGTTTCATCGGGCTCGGCCTCATGGGCTGGGGCATGGCGAAGAACATCGTCGAGAAGGGCTACCCGCTCTCGGTGCTGGCCTGGCGCAAGCGCGAGGCGGTCGAGGACCTCAGGCAGCGCGGCGCCAACGAGGTGGGCTCGGCGCGCGCGCTCGCCGAGAGCTGCGACGTCGTGGTGCTGTGCGTGACCGGTAGCCCGCAGGTCGAGGCCATCCTGGGCGGCCCCGACGGACTGGCGGCAGCGGGGCGGCAGCTGCTGGTGATCGACTGCTCGACCTCGGAGCCCGCGATCACGGTGCGGCTCGCCGGCGAGCTGGCCGGTGGCGGCATCACGCTGATCGACGCGCCGCTCAGCCGCACGCCGAAGGAGGCCTGGGCCGGCACGCTCGACGTGATGGTCGGCGGTGCCCCCGCGGACGTCGCCCGCGCGCGTCCGCTGCTGGAGACGTTCGCCGGCCGCATCGTCGAGACCGGCGCCACCGGCACCGCGCACATGATGAAGCTGCTGAACAACTTCGTCTCGCTCGGCTATGGCGCGCTCTACGCCGAGGCGCTGATGATGGGGGCGAAGGCGGGGGTGTCGGCGCAGACCTTCCACGACGTCATCCGCGGCGGCCGCATGGACTGCCCGTTCTTCCAGACCTTCTTCGAGGCGGTGATCGGCGGCAACCCCGAGGCGCACAAGTTCGTGCTCGGCAACGCGCTGAAGGACCTGACCTACCTGTCGAACTTCGCCGCCGCCAGCGCCAGCGCCAATCCGGTGGGTGCTGCGGTGCGCAACAGCTACGCGCTCGCCGTTGGCCTCGGCCGCGGCGAGGAATACGTGCCGAGGCTCACAGACGTGATCGCGTCGGTGAACGGAGTCTCCCCGGGGTGAGGGGGTATGGCCGGCCTCAACCTGGCGCCTGGTCGCGCGCAGGCGCCTCGACGAGGTCGGGCCATCGTCGCGTGTCCCCTTCGGGGAACTGCACCCGGATCCGCACCAGGTCCGGCAGCACGGCAGCGTCCCACGCGCGCGACCAGCCGCGATGGGCGTCCGACCAGTAGCTGAGCTGCAGGCCGGCCACGTGCTCCAGCAGCACCGAGACATGCGGCTGCGGCGGCGGCTGCAGCCGCTCGGCGTGCAGGTGCGGCAGCCACGACAGGATCAGGCGCCCGTCGTGATCGACCATCAGGCTGATGTCGGCGCGTGATGCAGCACCGTCGCGGCCGATCGGCAGGTTGGAGGTGAAGGCCATCGCGCGCGCCCGGCCGACCAGCTTGGCGCCGTCGCGCTCGGTGCCGGGGTAGCACTCCTCGATCAGCCGGCGCAGCACCCGGTCGTTGGCCTGCAGCGCCTCGGCGCGGCGCAGCGCCTGATCCTGGCGTCCCCAGGCGGCGAAGCCGAAATGCACGCCCTGCGACAGCGTCGCCAGCAGCACGCCGAGCACCACCAGGGCGACCACGATCTCCAGCAGCGTGAAGCCGGCATCGTCGGACCTCGCGCGGCTCATGGTGCCGGCGTGATCGCGGCGCGGCGGGTGACGAGGGTGGTGCCGCGCCTGCCCTGCGGGCCGTCCCAGCTCTCGGTGACGCGCACCTCGAACAGGGTCTCGCGCGCCGGATGCTGCGCATCGCCGCCGCCCTGCAGCATCGGCGCCGAGCCGAGCGGCCGCAGCCGCAGCGACCAGGCAAAGCCGCCGCCATCCTCACCCTCGAGCGCCTCGGTGCGCAGCGGCACGCCGTGGCCGACGCTGGCCAGGTGCGAACGTGCGCGGGTCAGCGCCTCGGCGCTTCGGTCAGCGAGCCGCACGTCCGCGAGACCCTCGATGGCGCCGTGGAACAGCACCCCGAGGGCGAGGGCCGCGATGACGAAGGCGACCAGCACCTCGAGCAGGGTGAAGCCGGAGGTCGCGCTCGCGCCGTTCAGCGGTTCAGGAGGCGTCATCGCGCCGGATCGGGCCCTGGGTGATGCGTCCGGTCAGCCAGTCGACGCTGATGCTGAGCTGCTCGTGGCCTTCGGCCAGCACGACGCGCGCGCCGCTCGCGCCGCCGTCGGGATCGAAGCGCAGGCTGCCCTCTCCGCGCGGGTCGTCGGCCGGGCTGTGCAGGAACAGCGAGACCGGGGCCGCCTGGTCGCGCCGCGACACCGCGGCGATCGCCTCGCGCGCCTGCGCCGCGCTGATCCGCACCGGCCGGTCGGTGCCGATGGCGCGGCCGCGCGCCTGGCGCAGCGCGTCGGTCAGGTGGCGCGACGCCGCGTCGAGGTCGATCGTCGCCGAGCGTGTAGGGCCGCGCGCCACCAGGATGCCCAGCATCAGGCCCATCACCGCCAGCACCACGATCATCTCGATCAGGGTGAAGCCGGCGTCGTCGCGCCCCGAGCCACTGGCCAAGAAGCTACTGGGCAAGGTCATTCAGGCTCAGCATGGCGAGCAGCAGCGAGGAGACGATCCCGGCCACGGCCGCGCCCATGACCACCGTGATCACCGGCACCAGCAGCGCCACCAGGCGCTGCACCCGGACGCGTGTGGTCTCCTCGTGTATCTCGGCCGCGCGCAGCGCCATCGGGCCGAGCTGCGCGGTCTCCTCGCCGAGGCGCAGCAGGTGGATCATGCGCGCCGGGAAGATGCCGGACTCGCCCAGCGTGCGCGCGAGACCGGCGCCGCCCTTGGCACTCTCGGTGGCGCGGTCGATCGCAAGCAGGCCCGCACGGTTGCCGATCACGTCGCGCACGATGCCAAGCGCCGCGATCAGCGGTACGCCGTTGAGCAGCAGCGTGCCCAGCGTGCGGGTGAAGCGCGAGGCCAGCAC
>CAXTOC010000074.1:0-10868 GCA_964245725.1 uncultured Acetobacteraceae bacterium
CCGCGTCAGCACCGACGGCCAGGACCTCGCCACCCAGCGCCAGGCCCTGCGCGACGCCGGCTGCAAGCGCTTTTACGAAGAGAAGCTGTCCGGCGCCCGCCGCGACCGCCCCGAGCTGGCCCGCCTGCTCGACCAGGCGGCGTTGGCCTGCGGCACGGGGGTGACGCGATCGCTCGCGGCTTCGGTGCTCGACGAGATGCTCTAGGAAGGCCGGGGCCCTACCGACGGACAGAGGCTCTCTCGCTTTTCGGCCAGCGGCGGTGCAGCCAGAGCCAGGAGGCGGGATCCGCGCGGATCCAGCGTTCCAGGGTCGCGTTCGCCGCCCGCATGATGGCGTAGATGTCGGCCTGCCTGTCGCCGGTGACTGGGATCTGCAGCGGCGCCTCGCAGATCATGCGGAACCGCGCCGGCCCCAGCCGCATCACCCAAACCGGGACGATCACACAGCGATAGCGCAGGGCGAGCTGCGCCAGCGCCGGCGCCGTCATGACGTCGGTGCCGAAGAACGGCACCGCGATGCCGTCGTTCATCTTCTGGTCGATCAGCAGGCCGAGCGATCCGCCGCCCTGCAGGTGCCGCATCGCGCCGCGCGCCCCCTGTGCGCCCTTGGCGAACATCGAGATCCGCGAGCCCAGCGCGCGCTCGCGCATCCCCTGGATGAAGCCGTCGACCCGCGCGTTCGACGCCGTCCGGTAGAAGCCGGACACGCTCAGGCCGAGCTGTGCCGCGATCGGCAGCACCATCTCCCAGTCGCCGATGTGGCCGGAGAAGAACATCGCCGGGACGCCGCCGAGCCGTTCGACATGCTCCGCCCCGACCAGCTCCCAGCCGGGTCCGCACGCGGTGCGTCGGAGCGAGGCGAGATGCGGCAGCTCGGCGGCGTTGCGGCCGAGATTGTCCCACACCCCGCGCAGGATGCGCGCGCGCTGCCTGGCGTCCAGCCCGGGCAGGGCACGACGCAGGTTGGCGTCGCCGAGCCGGGAGACCGGCAGCCACGGCCCGACGGTGCGGGCGATCCGGCCGCCCAGGCCGGAGGCGCGCACCGGGCCGAGGCGCTCGAGCAGAGAGCTTAGGCAATGGAGTGCCCCGGCCTGGATACGGTGCGTGAGGCGCATCCGCGCGAGGCTCGAGGACGGTGACGGCATGCGGTGCTCTACCCCATCGCCGCCGCCCGATCCATCTCCGCGGCAGACGACAGCGTGGCCGCCCGGGGGCGTGGGTCCCGTCGGCGGCAGCGCGCCGCTCCGGCGCGCCGCCTCGCGCGTCGCGCCCCTAAACCGAGAGCACGAAGATAGAACGAGATCCCGCAGCGGCCGAGGTTGCCGTTTGGTGAAGCAACGACGAGCGGCTCCACCGCCGGCCGGCCACGCCGGCGGACATGAGACCGGCGATCACGATCCGGGGTGGAGGCCCTGGATCAGGAGGTCACAGGCGGCTTTCGGCCGATGGTGATCCTCATAGTCGAGCACTATGGGAACGAGAGATGAATTTGCTACCGGTTGCACAGACCGATCCGTACAGATCTGGATGCCTGAGCAGCACACGATCCAGCCGGCGGCCGGCAATCTGCGGCCGGCTCGAGGCGCGGAAGCTGGCGAGGCAGTCGGCATCGCCGAAGCCGAACTCCAGGGTCTCGATCAACTCGTGGATGATGACGATGGCCTCGCATGACGATGCACGGCAGTGCATCGCACGTGCATGGTCGGCCGCCGATGCCACATCGTTCTTCATCGGTGCTGTGTCGTCCGGATTTCATCCGGGAGCTGGCCCATCCAGGAAAGCAGTTCCGCACTGGCCGCCCGTTCTTCATCACGCCGGGGATGCTCTGCGATCCGCCGCGGAGGTCAGCGCGGAAGGAAGACTTCTCTCCCGCCTCCGGCATGGAGCTCGGCGAGTAGAGAGTCGCAGCCTGGCTGATGTCCGTCGCGGTCTCGTTCAGGATGCTGTCGGCAACGCGCGGACTCCGTCGCCACCGGCGTATGGTGATGGGCATGGTTGCCCTGGGGCCAGACAGACGACACCTGGGTGAGGTGGCGTTGCTTCATGCGGTTCACCACCGTCCCAACGATGGCCTGTGCGGTCTCGTTCGGGCCAACGGCTTCGGAGGCGGAGATAAGGCAAGATCAACGACGTTCTCTTGCGCGAGCTGATGGCCGGACCCGCTGATGTCCTGAGGATGACGACATCAAGACCATCGGCATGGTGCAGGCACGAACGACGCAAGCGGCGTGCTGGCACCCTGTCGGTGGCGTCGGATCCGCAGCGGAGCCCCATGGCACCACGACGATTGCGGCGTGGCGATGTTCCCTCTGATTGCGACGCGTCAACGACTGCACCAGACTGCGCACGCTCCAGCGCGACCGGTCTGCAAGCACGAGCGACGTCGCCGCGCCGCACCTGATCGCCGCCGCCCGGTCCAACGCAAGGGCCCGCGGCCCGACGGACGGCGCAGCCCGTCAGTCGTGCAGCGGCGGCGGCCCCAGCTCTTCCACCAGCTGTCCCATGCGCGCGTAGGCCTTGTTGCGGTAGGCGATCAGCTTCGCCAGTCGCTCCGGGCTGAACCTGCCGGACAGGCCCTCTCCGGTCTTGGTGCCGTACTTCCCCGCCGCCACCAGCTGCTTGAGCAGCTCTGGCGTCGCCATGCGGCTGCCGAAGGCGGTCTCGAAGGTCTTGAAGCCGCTCGCGTAGACGTCGAGCCCGGCCATGTCGGCGATCACGAAGGGGCCGAAGAAGGGCAGGCGGAAGCCGAAGGTGGTGCTGGTCAGGGTGTCGACGTCCTCCGGCGTGGCCACGCCCTCCTCGACGATCGACATCGCCTCCTTGAGCAGGACGTACTGCAGGCGGTTGAGCACGAAGCCGGGCACGTCGGCCACTTCTGCGCTGCGCCGCCCGGCGCGGGCGAGCATGTCCTTGATCACCGGGATCACCGCAGGATCGGTATCCTTGCCGGACACCAGCTCGACGCCCGGGATGAACGGGGCGGGGTTGCTGAAATGCACGGTCAGGAAGCGCTCGGGATGGGTCACCGCAGGCACCAGGCTATGCACCGGCAGGGTCGAGGTGTTGGTGCCGATGATGGCGTCGCTGCGGGCCGCGGCACAGATCCGGCGCAGCACCTCGTGCTTGATCGCCGGAACCTCCGGCACCGCCTCCTCGATAAAGTCGACTCCCGCCACCGCCTCCTCGATCGAGCGAGCGGCACGTATGTTGCGCCCGATGATCCCGACCGCGCCTGCCGGGAACAGGCCTTGCGCCGCGAACTGCTCCGCTTCCGCCAGCAGCCGCTCGAGCGCAGCCTCGGTCGCGGGCGCCGACGCATCGGCCAGCGTGACCTGCATCCCGGCGAGTGCCAGCGACTGCGCGATGCCGCCGCCCATGTAGCCCGCGCCGACGACCGCCACGGTATCGATCTTCTCGATCATGCTTTTCTGCCTCGATAGGCCGCGCTGCCTCTCGCATCGGCCGCGGCGTGTTCCGTCCGCCCGGACACTAGACGGACGGGTCGCGGACCGCGAGGCCGCAGGGCACACTACCGCGAACACCACCGCCGCGCTCGGCACTCGACGACGTTCGACCGCGGGTCGTCGAGGCGGTCGGCGCGCCAGCCGGCGATCGCCCGGTTCACGGCTTCGGGACGTTCCAGCATCAGCATTTGGCCAGCGTCGACGGTGATCTCCGTCAGGTCGGCGCGATCCTGCCGCATCGGTTCGGCGAGGCGGCTGCGCACCGTGTCGCAGACGAGGTCGCGCTCGGCGTGCGGGAACAGTGCGGGGAGCGCCAGGCGTCCGAGCTGCGGCGCCTCGGCGGCGTGGGCGAGGTTCACCGCGTCGTTCATGGACCAGGCGTCGGCGCCGCTGAAGCCGGTGGAGCGGAACGCCGCGACCAGTTCGTCGAGGTCGGTGCGGCTCAGCATGGTCTCGTCGCGCGGCGTCGCCGGAGCGCGTCCGGCGGCTCCGAACCAGCCCTGCTGGGTGCGCAGGCCGGCGGGAAGGCACGGCGCCCGCGGTCGCCGGTGAAGCGGTCCGGTAGAGCACCGAGAGCGTCGCCTCCACGTCGACCTTGAAGTCCCGCGCCGCGCCGGCGAAATGCTCGCGGTAGAACAGCCAGTAGTCCCACTGGCCGACCGGATGGCGATCCGCCGGATGCAGCGCGCGATCGACCAGCGGCACCAGGGCGGCCAGCGCCAGCCAGGCCGCGGGCGAGGGAGGGCGCGCGGAGGCTGACCACGCCGCGGCATCGCGCCGGGTGGTGCGAGGCCGTCCCCCACGCGACGGCACTTCTCCGGTCGTCCCCGATCCACAGCGCCGGCCGGCCGCCGAGCGCCTCTTGCAGCTCGACCATGTCCGCGACCAGCTCGCGAACGGCGTAGGCGGCGGTCGCGCTTGGCACCGACGACCCGCCATAGCCGCGCATGGTCGGGTGCGACGCAGCGCCATCCGGCGTCGGCGAAGTGCTCGATCTGCGCGCGCCAGACCAGCCCCCAGCGCCGGCCAGCCGTGCAGCAGCAGCATCAGCGGGTCCTCCATCGGCCCCGCCTCGACCCAGGCGGTGCGCTGACGGGCGGTGCGGACCTCGCCGCGCGCGGGTGGGGCGGCGTCATGCCGGCGGATCGATCTTCAGCGTCGCGATGAAGCGCCGCTCCGCCAATGCCGCCGCCACTCCGGCGAAAGCCGGGGCGCGGCGCTGCAGGTACGCCTCCCGGCCGGAGCAGGGCGGCAGGTGAGAGGGCGGTGCATACGTCGCCTGCGCCCGCTAGCGGACCAGGTTGAGCATGTGGACCGGTCCTTGCCCCGACAGCGTCCGCTCCGCCGCGTCCATCGCTTCGCGCGTCACCTCGACATCCGCCATCATCCTTCCTCCTGCCCCGCATCCCTGGCCTGGTGGCGCCGACGCACTTCGACGAGACGATATGCTCGTCCGTATCGACCGTCGGTGGCACGTTCTTCGCTCCGCGAGAAGATCATCGAGTCCGGCGTCACCACGCTGCACCGGGGCGGATACGCCGCCTCGGGGGTGCGCGACATCGTCGCCGCGGCCGGTGTGCCGCACGGCTCCTTCACCAATTATCTCCACCAAGGAGGCGTTCGGCATCGCGGTCCTCGACCGCTACTACGAGCGGACCCAGGCCATCTTCGACACGACGCTGCGTGATGCGACGCGGCCACCTGCCGAGCGGCTGTGCGCCTACTTCGACGCCATCAGCGACTTCCTCGCCGAGGTCGGCTGGCGCCAGGGCTGCATGATCAGCAACATGAGCCTGGAGACGGCGGAGCACGGCGAGCCGTTGCGCGAGCGTCTCGGCGAGATCTTCCGAGGCCTGACGCGCGGCTTCGCCGAGGCGGTGGGCGCGGCGCAGGCGGCCGGCCAGGTGCGCGACGATCTCGATGCGGCGGACCTGGCCGACCTGCTGCTGTCGGCCTGGAACGGCGCCATGCTGCGCATGAAGGTGGAGCGCAGCCCGGCACCGCTCGAGCGCTTCAAGCCCGTCTTCCTCTCGACGCTGCTCGCCACAGCGCCTGGGCCGGCGCAGGAGCCGGTCCTGGACCGGGCGCAGGCGGCAACCGGGGCGCGGGCGAGGCGATAAGGAGACCATGGCGGACGACGGGCAGATGCGATTGACGGACCGGCAGGTCGCCGCGGTCGCCCGCGCGCTCGCCGAGCCGCGCCGCTACCAGATCCTGAGGGAGATCGGCAGTGCCGCAGCACCGTTGCCGTGCAGCTGCTTGCAGCAGGGGCGGCAGGTCAGCGCCGCCACCGTCTCGCACCACCTCAAGGAGCTGGAGGCAGCGGGCCTGATCCAGATCACCCGCGAGGGCAAGTTCGCCCTCCTGGCGCTGCAGCGCGACGTGCTGCGCGCCTATCTCGACCAGCTCTCGCAGATCTAGCTTGCGATCCGCGGGCCTCGACCCGCTTGCAACGCTTCGATGAGTATCTAAATGATCGCTCGACGCTTCATTCGGAGGATCAGATGAGCAGTCTATCGGGCAAGGTCGCGGTGGTGACCGGGGCATCCAAGGGGATCGGCGCGGCGATCGCCAAGGCGCTGGCGGCGGCGGGCGCGGCGGTCGCCGTGAACTACGCCTCCAGCAGGGAAGGCGCGGACCGGGTCGTCGCGGCCATCACCGAGGCGGGCGGCAGGGCGATCGCGGTGCAGGGCGACGTCTCGAAGCTGGCGGACGTGCAGCGCCTGTTCGCCGAGACGAGACGGCAGCTCGGCTCGCTCGACGTGCTGGTGAACAATGCCGGCGTCTACCAGTTCCAGCCGCTCGAGGAGGTCACGGAGCAGGAGTTCCACCGCCTCTTCGACACCAACGTGCTGGGGCTGCTGCTGGCGACGCAGGAGGCGGCGAAGCATTTCGGCGCGGCCGGGGGCAGCGTGATCAATATCGGCTCGGTGGTGAGCCGCATCACGCCGCCGGGCGCGGCGGTCTACACCGCGACCAAGGCGGCGGTGACGGCGATCACGCAGGTGCTGGCGAAGGAGCTGGGACCGCGGAAAATACGGGTGAACTCGATCAACCCCGGCGGGGTGGAGACCGAGGGCACGCACACGATGGGCATGATCGGCGGCGATCTCGAGAAGCAGATCGTGGCGCAGACGCCGCTCGGACGGATCGGCCAGCCCGACGACATCGCGCCGATCGCGGTGTTCCTGGCGTCCGCCGCCTCAGGGTGGATGACCGGCGAGGAGCTCATCGCCTCCGGCGGCGTGCGCTAGCAGGCTGGCAAGGAGCTTTGCCCGTTGACCCCCCCTTGATGCGTCAGGGGCTGGGGCCGCCGGCCCCAGCGGCTCACGGCCCCCCCCCCCCCCGGCTCAGCGCCCGATGCGCGCCACCACGCGCTCGCTGCCGAGCACCGCATCCGGGGGCGATGCCGGCGCGCGGCCATAGGTCGTGTAGAGGGCGGTGGCGGTGAAAAGCACGGCGCCGACCATGTTGCCGAGCGTGACCGGGATCTCGTTCCACAGCCACCAGTCGCCGAAGCCGACATGGGCGCCCAGCATCATCCCGACCGGGATCGCGAACATGTTGACCACGGAATGCTCGAAGCCCAGCTCGACGAAGATGAAGATCGGCAGCCACGCGCCGAGGATCTTGCCGACCGTCGAGGTGGACGCGTAGCTCATGACCGAGCCGAGGCTGACCATCCAGTTGCACAGGATCGCCTTGACGAACACGGTCAGCATGCCGGCGGCGCCGAACGCCTCGTAGGTAGTGGTCTTGCTCACCGCCAGCGCGCGCAGTCGGTCGCCGATCAGCGCGCCGTTGGTATGGCCCGCCTCCGTGCTGGCGATCCAGAACAGCGCCGCGTAGACCAGGCTGCCCAGCAGGTTGCCGAGGAACACCCAGCTCCAGTTGGCGACGACGTCGCCGAAGCGGATGCGGCCGGCCATCCAGGCGGTGGGCATGATGGCGAAATTGCCGGTGAGCAGCTCGAGTCCCAGGATGATGATCAACGCGAAGCCGGCCGGGAACAGCAGGGCGCCGACGACGAACGTGCCGGTCTGGGCCGCGACCAGGAACGCCATGCTGGTGACGAAGGCGAGGTACGCGCCGGCGAGCGCGCCACGTATCAGCAGATCCAGCTTCGACAGCGACGCCTTGATCACGCCGGCCTCGACCATGTTGCTGACGACCTGTGCCGGCCTTACGTAGTCCGCCATGTGGGCTGCTCCGTGCTGGATGCGCCCTCAGCGGCGATCTCTTCGGCAAAGGGCGACAGCGCCGACTAAGTTCCGGCGGCAGCGCCCGGTTCGGCGGCCCGACCGGGCGGAGGCGTCATCGGCAGAGGCGCCGTTCCTCGACTTCGTCGTGCATCACTTGCATCTTGCGGAGTGCGGCGCACGTCGCGTCGGTGCCCGTGTCGGTACAAGCGGATCGTCCGGGAGGTCGCGCGGCGTTCACGACGAAACGAACGCGCGACGCTCCTGCGTCGCGCGCTGCCGGCGCCGGACCACCGTGCGGATGGTGTCGGAGCTCCAGGCCGGCAGCCGCGCCGGGATCAACTTCCGCGCGCGTAGACCGCCTTGGCGTTGCTCGCGTCGATCAGCTTGGTCGGCACCGTGATCAGCTTCGGCACCGAGGTCGCGCAGTCGAGCAGGATCTGCTTGGCGAGGTCCAGCGCCTCCGCGGCACCGGTGGGATACACCATGGTCGCGGACCATTCGCCGTCCGCCACCGCGCGTATGCCGCCCGACGGACCGGGCAAGCCGTCGGTGCCGATGATCTTGACTTGGCCCAGCTTGCCGGCCTGCTTGACGGCGATGTAGGCGCCGGCGGCGGCGAGGTCGTTGCAGGCGTAGACCAGCTTGATGTCGGGATGCGACTGCAGCATGGCGCCGAACACCGTCACCGCCTTGTCCTGCATCCAGTCCACCGGCTGCACGGCGACCACCTTGAGCTTCGGGTTGCCGGCGATGCCGGCCTTGAAGCCCTCCAGCCGCTCGATCGCCGGCGAGGAACTCGGCAGCCCCTCCAGGATCGCGACCTCGCCGCCTTCGGGCATCAGCTTGGTCGCGGCATACACGCCGGCCTGCCTGGCGATGTCGCGGTTATCGCCGGTGACGAAGCTCGTGTAGTCGTCGCCCACCGTCTTGCGGTCGATCTCGATCACCGGGATCCCGGCCTTCATCACGCGTGTCACCGCGGGCGTCAGCGGTGCCGCCTCGAAGGCGGAGATCATCAGCAGGTCGACCTGCTGGGTGAGGAAGTTCTCGACCTGCGAGACCTGCGTGTTGTCGTTGGCCTGGCCGTCGGCGAGGATGATCTTGAACTGCGGGTAGTTCCTGGTCAGCCGGATCAGGTCCTCGTTCATCTTGGCGCGGTAAGGTTCCTTGAAGTTGGCCTGCGAGAATCCGATCGTGTAGTGGTCGTTCGGGCCGCAGGTCTTGGAGATCGGCTTGGCGGCCTGCGCGGCACCGCCGAGCGGTAGCGAGACGCTGATGATCGTGGCGGCGAGCAGGTTCAGGCGTCGTGTCATGGTCTCTCTCCCGTTGTTCAGCGCGAACTTCCGTCGCGTCCGATGATGGTCTGCAGGCCGGCCGCGAGCACGATGATCGCACCCGTCGCCAGCAGCTGCATCGCCGCACTCACGTCGTTGAGCTGCAGGATGTTGGCGAGTGCGCCGAGCATCACTGCACCTGCGATGGTGCCCACCATGCTGCCCGCGCCGCCGAACAGGTCGGTGCCGCCGATCACCACGGCGGCGATCGCGTTCAGCTCGTAGCCGGATCCGTCGTTGGGGCTGCCGAAGCTGAACTGCCCGGCATGCACGATACCGGCGATGGCGGCGCACAGGCCGCTGAGGCCGTAGACCGACACCTTGATCCATCGCACCGGGATGCCGGACAGGCGGGCCGCGCGCTCGTTGCCGCCGACCGCGAACACGTAGCGGCCGTAGCGGGTGCGGTTCAGCAGGAAGGTGGCGAACAGCGCCAGCACCAGGAACACCAGCGTCGCCACCGGGAAGGTGTCGGCGAGCAGCCGCTCGCCGAGCACCGCGAACGCCGGCGGCGCGTTCCCGGGTCCCTGTCCGTAGTTGATGTTGATGAAGGTGTTGCCCGAGGCGATCAGCGCCAGCCCGCGCGCCGCCTGCAGCCCGGCCAGGGTCACGATGAAGGCCTGGATGCGCAGCCGGGTCGAGAGGATGCCCTGCATCAGCCCGAACAGCGCGCCGACCAGCAGCACCAGCGGCAGCGTGGTCCCGAGGCTCCAGCCCTCGTTGACCAGCAGCGTCGCGGTCAGCACGCTGCACAGCCCCAGCACCGCGCCGACGGAGAGGTCGATGCCGGCGGCGATGATCACGAAGGTCATGCCCAGTGCGAGGATGCCGGTCTCGGAGATCGAGCGCACGATGTTGGCGATGTTGTCGGCGGCCAGGAACAGGATGTGGCCGTGCCGGCGCGGCGAGAACAGCATGCCGCCGATCAGCACCAGGATCAGCCCGAGCAGGCTCTGGAAGCGGATCAGGTAGGCGAGCGGACGCGTGGACCGGCGGTCCGCTCGCGCGGCCGCGGCGCGCGGCGCCGAGCGCCCCGGCAGACCCGGCCTCGTCGCCTGGCTCATGCCGCCTGCACCTCGCCGAGGCTGCTGCGCCGCAGCGTCGCCTCGCTGACCCCGGCCTCGAAGCTCGCCACCGTCACCCCCGCCTGCATGACCACGATGCGGTCGCACAGCCCGAGCAGCTCGGGCAGCTCCGAGGAGGCGACCAGCACGCCGAGCCCTTGCCCCGCCAGCTCGCGCAGCTGCCGGTAGATCTCTGCCTTGGCCCCGACATCGACGCCGCGCGTCGGCTCGTCGAGCAACAGCAGGCGCGGCGCGCTGAGCAGCTCCTTGGCGAACACCACCTTCTGCTGGTTGCCGCCCGAAAGGTTGACCACGCGGGCACCCGGCAGCCGCGGCCGCACGTCGAACCGCTCGAGCGCGCCGGACACCTGCGCCTGCTCGGCGGCAGCCGAGACCAATCCCCCCGGTGTGACGCGCCGCAGCGTCGACATCACGATGTTCCAGGCTACCGACTGGCCGAGGATCAGTCCGGTGCCGCGGCGGTCGTCGGTGACGTAGGCGAGGCCGGCGCGTCGCGCCGCGGCGACGCTGCCGAGCCGCACCGCCTCGCCGCCGATCCGGACCTCGCCCTCCCAGCGTCCCTGCACCTCGTAGCCGAACAGGGCGGAGAGCAGCTCGGTGCGGCCCGCCCCCATCAGGCCGGACAGGCCGACGATCTCGCCCTGCCGTAGCACCAGATCGAGTGGCCCGGCGCCGCCGGCGACCAGCTTGCGCAGCGTCAGCCGAGTCGCCGGCCCGGCCGGATCGGGCCGAGAAAACACCTGCTCGGGCGGTCGCCCGACGATCCTCGTCACGAGGTCGGAC
>CAXTOC010000075.1:0-10838 GCA_964245725.1 uncultured Acetobacteraceae bacterium
ACCCCAGGTAGTAGGCGAGCAGGTAGAGCGAGGCGGCGTGCGCCTTGTCGCCGCGGGCGAGCCGGCCGACGCTGCCGCTCGCCACGGCGTGGCCGGCGAAGAAGCCACCGGTGAACAGCGCGAGGCCGGCGATGATTGTCGCCAGCGGCGCGAACAGCGTCAGCAGCAGGCCCAGCAGCGCGCCGCACAGCGCCACGGCCAGCACCGGCTCCCGGCCGAGACGGTCGGCGGTCGCGCCGGCCAGCGCCGAGGCGCCGGTGCCGAGCAGGTAGATCACGAACACGGCGCCGATCTCGGCCTGATCGAGCTCGTAGGGCGGCGCCAGCAGCCGGTAGCCGACGGCGTTGTAGAGCGTGACGAAGCTGCCCATCAGCAGGCCGCCGATCGCGAACAGCGCGCGCAGCGCCGGCGTGCGCAGGTGGCGTGTCCAGGCCTGCAGGTGGAAGCGCGGATCGAAGCCGGAGCGGCGGGCGAAGTTGCGCGACGCCGGCAGCAGCAGCGCGAAGCAGCCGGCACTCGCGGCCCCCAGCAGCCCGATCACCGCCAGCGCGCCGCGCCAGCCGGAGAGCTGGGCGGCGAGGCCGGTGAGCAGCCGTCCCGTCATGCCGCCGATCGCGGTGCCGCCCACGTACAACCCCATCGCCAGGCCGAGGCCGTCGGGGTGGATCTCCTCGGCGAGATAGGTCATCGCGATCGCCGGCGCGCCACCCAGCGCCAGCCCCTCGAGGGCGCGCAGCACCAGCAGCGCGCTCCAGCTCGGCGCCGCCGCGGCCAGCAGGTCGAGCAGGGCGGCGCTGCCGAGGGAGGCGGCCATCAGCGACTTGCGGCCGACCGTCTCCGAGATCGCGCCGGCGAGCAGGATCGCGGGCGCCAGCAGGCCGGTCGCCAGCGACAGCGACATCGCGCTGTGCGCCGCGTCGAGCCGGAACTGCCGGGAGAACAGCGGCAGCAGCGGCTGCACGCAGTAGAGCAGCGAGAAGGTGGCGTAGCCGGACAGGAACAACGCGATGGAAACCCGGCGATACGGCGCACTCCCGCGCTCGATCCAGCGCGGCCCGGCGCGTACCGCAGCGAGGCTCATACCGATTCCGACCCGATCCTGTGGGCACGAGCCGGTTCCTGGTCGGAGTGAGAGGATTCGAACCTCCGGCCCCTGCGTCCCGAACACAGTGCTCTACCAGGCTGAGCTACACTCCGGCTGCAGGCGCGTATACAGGCGGGGCGGGTGCGCCGCAAGCGGTCGGGCGCGGCCGGTCGCCGGCACCGGGACCGGCGCCAAGGCGGGCGCCAAGGCTGGCACCAAGGCGGGCACCGGCACCCGCCGACGCTAGAGCCGCGCGGCATCCGTGGCCCGCGCGGCCTCGTGCTTCGGCAGCAGGGCGACCAGCTGCTGCAGCGCCGCCTCGACGCTCGGCACCACGCTGAACAGCCGTCGCGCCGAGGCGTCGGCGAAGCCCTCCTCGATCGCCCCCTCGACTGCGGCCAGCAGCGGTCCCGCCCAGCCCTCGATGTCGGCGATCAGGATCGGCTTGTCGTGCAGCCGCAGCTGGCGCCAGGTGATGATCTCGATCGCCTCGTCGAACGTGCCGAGGCCGCCCGGCAGCACCAGGAAGGCGTCGGCCTGGGAGAACATGCCCTGCTTGCGGCTGTGCATGGAGTCCGTGACCGTGAGGTCGGCGACGCGCTCGTGCATCACCTCGCGGGCCGACAGGAAGTGCGGGATGATCCCGCTCACCAGCCCGCCCGCCTCGATCGCCGCGTCCGCCAGCAGGCCCATCAGGCCCACCTTGCCGCCGCCATAGATCAGCTTGATGCCAGCGCGAGCCAGCCCCGCCCCGGCGGCCCGTGCCGCGATCGCATAGGCCGGATTGGCACCGAAACGCGACCCGCAGAACACGGCGACGGAGGCGGCCTGCGGCGTGTGGCTGAACTCTTCGGGCTGGATCATGCGGTCGAGCCTAGCCGTCCCGCATCGATCATGCCATGCAGCCCACACCGCGAGCGGCAGGCCGATCCGCGCCGGCAGGCGTCGCTCCGTTGCATCTTGCGCCGCGACGGGCAAGCTCATGCCGGTGCAAGGAGTGCCAGCATGGCGGAGATCGTCACCCTGTCGAGCCGGATCGCCTACGAGAACCGCTGGCTGCGCCTGCGCGAGGACGTCGTCCGCCGGCAGGACGGCTCCGACGGCCTGTACGGCGTCGTCGAGCGCAGCGACTTCGTGGTGATCGCGGCACTCGGTTCGGCGCCGGTCCCCCGGCTGGCACTGGTGCAGCAATATCGCTACCCGATCGGGCAGCGGCTGTGGGAGCTGCCGATGGGGATGTGGGAACAACGCCCCGACGCCACGCCCGAGAGCGTCGCCGCCGGCGAGCTGCGCGAGGAGACCGGGCTGGTCGCATCCCGGCTGCGCCATGCCGGCGCGCTGTTCCAGGGTGCCGGCTACTCCAACCAGAAGGGCCACGTGTTCCTCGCGACCGGCCTGACGCAGCGCGAGCAGGCGCGCGAGAACACCGAGCAGGACATGATCAGCCGCCAGTTGCCGCTCGCCGAAGTCGAGGCGATGATCCGCGACGGACGCATCAGCTGCATGGTGACGATCGCGGCCCTGGGCCTGCTGCGTCTGAAAGGGATGCTCTAGCCTGTTGTTTTGACGAGCATCTTTATCCAATCAGACGATTCCGTCCGATCGGATGATGCTCTAGTGTGCCGGTTCCGAAGTTCGGAACGGTCGGCACACCGCAAATTCGACACGACACTCGCGTATCGAACCGATGCTCGATCGTTCTGGTTCGGGACGGAAGGGGGGCGCCCGTGATGCACGACAATTTCGACTTCGCCGTGATCGGCAGCGGGCCGGCCGGTCGACGCGCCGCGGTGCAGGCGGCCAAGCTCGGCCGCTCGGTGCTGGTGATCGAGCGCGACAAGCGCGTCGGCGGCGTGTGCGTGCATACCGGCACCATCCCGTCCAAGACCCTGCGCGAGACCGTGCTCAACCTCACCGGATTCCGCGAGCGCGGCTTCTACGGCCGCGGCTACCGGGCGCGCCACGACATCGCCGCCGCCGACCTGACCGAGCGTCTCGGCAAGACGCTCGGCTTCGAGGTGGACGGGCTCGAGCACCAGTTCAGCCGCAACCGCGTCGAGACCCTGCGCGGGGCGGCGCGCTTCGAGAGCCCGCACGAGATCGAGGTGCTGATGAGTGCCGGAGAGTCGCGGCGCGTCCATGCCGGCAAGGTGCTGATCGCGGTCGGCACGGTGACGCGCCGTCCCGAGGGGGTGCCGTTCGACGGCAGGATCGTGCTCGACAGCGACGAGATCATCGGCATCGACCACCTGCCGCGCAGCCTGACGGTGATCGGCGCAGGCGTGATCGGGGTGGAGTACGCGACCATCTTCAGCGCGCTCGACGTCAAGGTGACGCTGGTCGAGGGACGCTCCAGCTTCCTCGACTTCATCGACCGCGAGATCGTCGAGGAGCTGGTGCACGAGCTGCGCGACCGCGGGGTGGCGCTGCGCACCGGCTCCAAGGTCGACAGCGTGTCGATCGAGAACGGCCAGGCGGTGGTGCGCCTCGATGGCGGCCGCGTGGTGCGCTCGGAGATGCTGCTGCACGCCGCCGGCCGGGTGGTCGCCGCCGATGGGCTGGGGCTCGAGGCGATCGGCATCGAGCCGGATCCGCGCGGGCGCATCCTCGTCGACGAGGCGACGCTGCAGACCCGCGTCCCGACCATCTATGCAGCCGGCGACGCGATCGGCTTCCCCAGCCTCGCCTCCACCTCGATGGAGCAGGGACGCATCGCCGCCTGCCACGCCTTCGGCCTGAAGCTGCCGCCGGCGCCGAAATTCTTTCCCTACGGGATCTACGCGGTGCCGGAGATCTCCACCGTCGGCATGACCGAGGAGCAGGTGCGCGAGAAGCGGATCCCGTACGAGTGCGGCATCGCGCGGCTGCGCGAGACCTCGCGTGGCCACATCATGGGGCTGCGCGGCGGCATGATGAAGATGATCTTCGCCACCGAGGATGGACGGCTGCTCGGTGTGCACATCATCGGCGAGGGTGCCACCGAGCTGGTGCATATCGGCCAGGCGGTGCTCAACCTGCAGGGCACCATCGACTACTTCATCGAGAACACGTTCAACTACCCGACGCTGGCGGAAGCCTACAAGATCGCCGCACTCGACGCCTTCAACCGGATGTAGCGTAATACCAATCGCATCGCATCGCATCAGGTGAAATAAAAACCCGCAAAAGCCGCTGCCGGCCATCGATCTTGCGTAAGGAACCATTGAACCGGGCCGACCGACGACAATGATAAAGCGGTGTCCTGTGGACCTCGAAGCCATGTCTGTTATAACTGAACTGTCCTAGAACGTGATCTACCCGGTCGTGTCTGGCCCGTCCGCCCACCTCGTGCCGCTCTAGTCCATGCAGCAGGCCCAGTCGGCCGTCGAGGCCTTCCGGCTGATGGGGCTGCCGGCCGCCGCGATCGTCAACGACGGTCGGGTCCTGGCGGCCAACGCGCTGTTCGAATCCGCGGCGCATGGCGTGCGCATCCTCGACGGCCGGATCCTGCTCTCGGGCGCAGACGCGATGGCGCGCTACGATCAGGCATTGGTCCGGCTTCGCGGCGGCTCGACCCGGCGGCTGAGCCTCTTCCTGCCGACCAGCCCGAAAGAGCCGCCGGCGATCCTGCATCTCGTGCCGATGGCCGGCCTCGACGAGGGCCTCGCCACGCGAGGCGGCAGCCTGGTCGTCATCACCAGCCTGTCGCCGCGCGCGCTTCCCAGCAACGAGATGCTGCAGGGGTTGTTCGACCTTACGCCGGCGGAGGCCAGGCTCGCGATCGGCCTCGCCGGCGGCAACAAGATCGGCGAGCTGGCAAGGCTGTTCAAGGTCTCGCACGAGACCATACGCACGCAGATCAAGCAGGTGTTCGCCAAGACGCGGACGCGCAGCCAGGCCGAGCTGGTCGGCCTGCTGGCCCGGCTGCCGCCTTTCAGCTGAGGCCCCCGCCGCGTCACCTCGCCTCACTGGCGGCCGCGCAGCCTCGAATGCTGCCGTCCGTAGCCGAAATACAGCCCCAGCCCGACGATCAGCCACCCGATCAGGCGCAGCCAGGTGGCGAGCGGCAACCCGGCCATCAGCACCAGGCAGAAGAGGATGCCGAGCACCGGCACCCAGGGCACGCCGGGCACCCGGAACGGCCGCTTGATCCGGCCGTCGGTCTGCCGCAGCCGGATCACCGCGCCGCACACCAGGATGAAGGCGAACAGCGTGCCGATGCTGACCATCTCGCCGAGCACGGCGAGCGGCACCAGCCCCGCCACCAGCGCTGCCCCACCGCCGATCAGCGCCTGGCTGCGATACGGGGTCTGCAGGCGCGGATGCACGTGCGCGAACAGCCCCGGCAGCAGCCCGTCATGCGCCATCGTGAAGAAGATGCGGCTCTGGCCGTACAGGAACACCAGGATGACGGTGGTCAGGCCGGTGAGTGCGCCGAGCTTGATCAGCAGCGAGAACCAGCCGATGCCGATCGCGTCGGTGGCGACCGCGATCGGATCGGCGACGTTGAGCTTCGCGTACGGCACGATCCCGGTCAGCACCGCGGCGACGGCCATGTACAGCACGGTGCAGATCAGCAGCGAGGCGAGGATGCCGACCGGCATGTCGCTCTGCGGACGGCGTGATTCCTGTGCCGCGGTGGAGACCGCATCGAAGCCGATATAGGCGTAGAACACCACGCCGGCGCCGCGCAGGATGCCGCTCCAGCCGTAGGCGCCAAAGCGGCCGGTGTTGGGCGGGATCAGCGGGAACCAGTTCGCGCGATGCACGAAGGCGGCGCCGACGCAGACGAAGGCGAGCACCACCGTCAGCTTGACCGCGACCATGATCGTGTTCAGCCGCGCGGACTCCCTCGTGCCGAGCATCAGCAGCAGGGTGAGCAGCAGCACGATCGCGACCGCCGGCAGGTTGACCAGCGCCTGCGCGTGGCCGCCGCCGGGCAGGCTGACCGGGCTGCCGGGTGCCGCGGCGAGGCGGGCCGGGAACCGCAGGCCGCAGCTGCCGAGCAGGCTGACGAAGTAGCCGGACCACCCCACCGCCACCGTCGCCGAGCCCGCGGCGTATTCCAGGATCAGGTCCCAGCCGATGATCCAGGCGACCAGCTCGCCCATGGTCGCGTAGGCGTAGGTGTAGGTGCTGCCGCTGACCGGCAGCAGGGCGGCGAGCTCGGCGTAGCAGAGGCCGACGAAGGCGCAGGCGACGCCGCCCAGGATGAAGGAGAGCATGATCGCCGGTCCGGCGTAGCGCGCCGCCGCGGTGCCGGTGAGCACGAAGATGCCGGCGCCGATGATCGCGCCCACGCCCATCGCGGTGATGCTGACCTTGCCCAGCGTCCTGGACAGGCCCTGGCGACCGCCTTCGGCGACGATGTCGTCGATCTGCTTGCGCGCGGTGAGGGCATGGTCCGCGATGGGCTGCTCCTGTCGTCGTCAGCCCATGCAGGCCGGCCTACGGACGCGGGACCAAGCCCGCCCGACCCGAGTCCGCCTCCGATCCGGCGCCGACGGCGGGACCGGTCAGTCCGCCATCGGCTGCGGCCTCATTTCGCGGTCTGGTAGTGCGTCTGCGTCGGATGCTGGCTCACGTAGCGGGCGCGCCAGTCGCCGGTCGAGAAGCGATGCCGCGCGTTGCCCTCGATCAGCCGGATCTTCTCCTCGTCGCCGGCGGACAGCGCGTCGTGCCAGGCGACCATGAACTGGTCGTCCGTCAAGGCCTGGATCGAGGCGGCACCTGGCATCCAATGATCGTCGTCTGACATGGCGGGTCACTCCCATCGGCCGGCTGATACCGGCTCTGCGGGACCTATCCTCCTAGAGCAGGATCGGCTCCGCAAGAGGCGATGACCTTGCTCCGGGTCATCGCTCTAGCGACTAATTCACGTTTCGGCCGGGCGATCCGGAAACGCAGCGCCGCGTGCGCGAGGCGACCGTGCCGCCCGCAGCATGCCGAACGCGTTCAGCCCCGCATAGGCGACCGAGCCGGCCGCGATGGCCAGGAACACCGTGACCATCGTCTCGTGGTGATCGGCGAGCAGCAATCCGCCGCCTGCCGCCACCGCGAGCCGCAGCACGCCTCCCAGGAAAGGCCACAGCATGCGCGACCTTCCCTGGCAGGCGAAATAGAGCGTCATCCCGAGGGCCAGCGCCCCGTAGCTCGGGGCGACGACGTGGATGTAGGCGACACCGGCCGCCAGCACGTCCGCGTCGGCGGTGAACATCCCGATCCAGTCCCGCGCGAACACGCTCGCGAGCACGCCGACGCACTCGGTGACGACGGTGGCGATCAGTGCGGCCTGCCAAGCCACGCGCCGGGCCCTCCCGTGCGCCCCCGCACCGGTGCTCGCGCCGACCATGGTGACCACCGCGCTGCCCAGCCCGAACAGCAACGGGATCAGCAGCCAGTCGACCCTGGATGCGATCCCGTATCCCGCCAGCGCGTGCACGCCGAACGCGCCGACGGCGCCGGTGACCAGAAGGATCGTCAGGTTCGCGGTCAACGCACCGAGGGCGGACACCGCGCCCACGCGGAGGATCGCGCCGAACATGACCCGGCGCAGCGGCGCCGCGCGCAGCGTGAGCACGCCCTGGCCCCGCAGGAAGTATCGCAGGAGCACGATCGCGGCACCGGTATAGTAGAGGCCGACTGCCAGACCGGCACCGGCGATGCCCATGCCGGGCAGCGGGCCGATGCCGAAGATCAGCGCGGGCGAGAGCGGGATCACGACCGCCGCTCCGACCAGGGTGACGGTGGCGGGCAGCCTGACCTCGCCCGCTCCCCGCAACGCCGCCGCCAGCACGTTGACGATCCAGATCGGCACCGAGCCGGCGAAGAACCAGCCCGAGAACCGCAGTGCCGCCGCGAGAGCGCCCCCCGTGCCTCCCATCGCGCCGTAGAGCAACGGACCCCCGAGCAGCGCGCCCGCCGTGAACAGCAGTCCGAACGCGACCGCCAGCGCGAGGGCGTGCAGGACCAGGGTGTCGGCCTCGTCCTGCCGTCCGGCGCCGTTGGCCCGCGCCACCGCGGAGGCGACGCCGCCGCCGATGCCGCCGTTGCTCATCGCCGTCATCAAGGCCGGGAGCGGGAACACCAGCGCCATCCCGGCCAGCACGTCGGTGCCGAGGAAACTGGTCCAGTACGTCTCGGCCCCCGACACGACGCTCTGCGCCAGCAGCACCCCCCCCGTCGGCAGGCCGAGCCGGAGCCGCGTCGGCAGGATCGGGCCGGCCAGGCTCGCATCGCGGCTCGCCGCCCGCGCGACCGCCGGGCTCGGCCGCGTCGACGCCACGCATGCGACGGCCGGTGATCCGGCCGTCTGAGACCGCGAAGCGGCCGCCGAAGCTCGAAGCAGGCTCGAAACGGTCATGGGCGGCTCCCTCGGCGTGAGGTCTACAATGTGCGTAAAAGCGCATATGCGTCAACAAGCACATGGGAAAATTCTTGCTGGGGCGGATAATGGGCTTCCTGCTCATTGGGCCGAGCTGCAGCTGGATCACTTGGACGGAGAATCGCCTTGGCACTCGGAGAAGCGATCCTGGCCTGCCTCACCGAACAGGCGATGAGCGGCTACGACCTGGCGAAGAGCTTCGACGCCTCGATCGGCTTCTTCTGGCAGGCGGACCACCAGCAGATCTACCGGGAGCTCAACCGGCTGAGGGAGCGGGGCGACGTTGCGGCCGCCGAGGTCGTGCAGTGCGGACGGCCCAACAAGATCCTCTACTCGATCACCGAAGGCGGGCGGTCGGCGCTCAGGGACTGGTCGGCGACGCCCAGCGCGCCGCGCTCGTTGAAAGACGACCTGCTGGTGCGCCTGTACGCGCTCGAGCACGTCGACCGCAAAGCGCTTCGCGCGCAGCTGGTCGCGCGCCGCGAGCACCACGTCGCCCTGCTCACGCGCTACGAGGAGATCCTGCGGACGCGCTACGGCGGGCAGGAGACGAGCCTGCGCAGGACCGGCCGGCTGCTGGTCCTGGAGCTGGGCTTGCGCCAGGAACGGGCTCGGGCGCAGTGGTGCGACCATGCGCTCTCACTGCTTGGCGCGGCAGGGACGGATGCGGGCTGAGCGACGACCAGCCGCTGATCGGGCCAGGAACCGAGATCCCGCGCGGCCTGCCGAGGCTGCCGCCGGGTCGAGGAGGTCGCCGGATCAGGCCGGCGCGGCGCCCGCGGCCTCCGCCTCCTGCAGCCGGCGCATCTCGTCGCCGGTGAAGGTGCGGCCGCGGGTCAGGAAGCGCTGCTCGGTGCCGTTCTCCAGCGAGAACATGCCGCCGCGTCCCGGGACCACGTCGATGATCAGCTGGGTGTGGCGCCAGGCGCTGAACTGCGCCGCACCGATATAGACCGGCACGCCGCCGATGTCGCCCAGCCGCACGTCGTGATCGCCGACGATGAAGTCGCCCTGCGGGTAGCACATCGGCGACGAGCCGTCGCAGCAGCCGCCGGACTGGTGGAACAGCAACGGCCCGTGCTCCGCGCGCAGGCGCTCGATCAGCTCGAGCGCCCGCGGCGTCGCCGTCACCCGCATCAGAAGAAGCCGAGCTTCTTGCTGCTGTAGCTGACCAGCATGTTCTTGGTCTGCTGGTAGTGGTCGAGCATCATCTTGTGGGTCTCGCGCCCGATGCCGGACTGCTTGTAGCCGCCGAACGCCGCGTGCGCTGGGTAGGCGTGGTAGCAGTTGGTCCAGACCCGGCCTGCCTTGATCCCGCGCCCGAAGCGGTAGCAGCGGTTGGCGTCGCGGCTCCACACCCCCGCTCCGAGCCCGTAGAGCGTGTCGTTGGCGATCTGCAACGCCTCCTCGTCGTCGCGGAAGGTAGTCACCGAGACCACGGGGCCGAAGATCTCCTCCTGGAACACGCGCATCTTGTTGTGGCCGTGGAACACCGTCGGCTTGACGTAGTAGCCGCCGGAGAGCTCGCCCTCGAGATGGTTGCGCTCGCCGCCGATCAGGATCTCGGCACCCTCCTGGCGGCCGATATCGAAGTAGCTGAGGATCTTCTCGAGCTGCTCGCCGGAGGCCTGCGCGCCGATCATGGTCTGCGGGTCGAGCGGATCGCCCTGCCGGATCGCCGCGACGCGGGACAGCGCGCGTTCCATGAAGCGGTCGTAGATCGAGTGGTGGATCAGCGCCCGGCTCGGACAGGTGCAGACCTCGCCCTGGTTGAGCGCGAACATGACAAAGCCCTCGATCGCCTTGTCGAGGTAGTCGTCGTCCTCGGCCATCACGTCGGCGAAGAAGAGGTTCGGCGACTTGCCGCCGAGCTCCAGCGTCACCGGGATCAGGTTCTGGCTGGCGTACTGCATGATCAGCCGCCCGGTGGTGGTCTCGCCGGTGAAGGCGATCTTGGCGATGCGCGCACTCGAGGCCAGCGGCTTGCCGGCCTCCAGCCCGAAGCCGTTGACGATATTGAGCACGCCGGGCGGCAGCAGGTGGCCGACCAGCTCCGCCCACACCAGGATCGAGGCCGGGGTCTGCTCGGCGGGCTTGATCACCACGCAGTTGCCGGCGGCGAGTGCCGGCGCCAGCTTCCAGCAGGCCATCAGCAGCGGGAAGTTCCACGGGATGATCTGGCCGACCACGCCGAGCGGCTCATGGAAGTGGTAGGCCACGGTGTCGCCGTCGATCTCCGAGATGCCGCCTTCCTGGGCGCGTATGCAGCCGGCGAAGTAGCGGAAATGGTCGATCGCCAGCGGCACGTCGGCAGCCATGCTCTCGCGGATCGGCTTGCCGTTGTCCCAGCTCTCGGCCTGCGCCAGCAGCGCCAGGTTGTCCTCCATGACC
>CAXTOC010000076.1:0-10603 GCA_964245725.1 uncultured Acetobacteraceae bacterium
GGCGACGACATCGCGCACGACCTGCGCACCCCGCTCGCCCGGGTGCGCACCCGCCTCGACCGCGCCCGCGCCGCATCCGACGCCGAGGCGCTGCGCGGCTGCATCGACCAGGCCATCGTCGATCTGGACCAGTGCTTCGCGATCATCACCGCCCTGCTGCGTATCACCGAGATCGAGAACGGGCGCAGGCGGGCGGCCTTCGGGCAGGTGGCACTGGGCGAGATCGCGGTCGACATCGTCGATCTCTACGAGCCGATCGCCGAGGCGCGGCAGACCGTGCTCGCGATCGGTCCCGCCGACCGCGCCGAGGTGCATGGCGACCGCGACCTGCTGATCGAGCTGGCCGCCAACCTGATCGACAACGCGATCAAGTTCACCCCGCCGGGCGGCCGGATCGAGCTCTGCGTGCGCAGCTGCGGCCCGAGCGCGCTGCTGCGGATCGCCGACAGCGGGCCCGGCATTCCGGCGGGCGAGCGCGAGGCGGTGCTGCGCCGCTTCCACCGCGTCGACAAGAGCCGCCACGTCGAGGGCAGCGGCCTCGGGCTGAGCCTGGTCAGCGCGATCGCGCGCCTGCACGACGCGACGCTGACGATCACCGACGCGTGGCCGGACCGTGAGCCGCCGGGCTGCGCCGTCGAGCTGTTCTTCCCGCCGCAGGGAACACCAGCCGCTTAAATTCGATTTTCATTGGCGAGGCGCTGCCCCGCCGCTACCTGCGCACTCCGCAACAGGACGATGTCGTGAGACAGGTTGATGCCGCAATGCAGGCCGTAGTGAGGGTCGCGAGATGAACGCCATCGTGCTGGTGGCGCTGCGTCGGCCGCTGACCTTCGTGGTGATGAGCATCCTGATCGTGCTGTTCGGCACGATGGCGGTGCTGCGCACGCCGACCGACATCTTCCCCAACATACGCATCCCGGTCGTCGCCGTGGTCTGGACCTACACCGGCCTCAGCCCGCAGGACATGTCGGGGCGGGTGATCTACTACTACGAGCGCGCCCTGACCGCGACGGTCGAGAACATCGAGCATATCGAGAGCCAGTCGCTGTACGGCCGCGGCATCGTCAAGATCTTCTTCCTGCCCGGCACCAACGTCGCCGCGGCGCAGGCGCAGATCACCTCGATCTCGCAGACCGTGCTCAAGCAGATGCCCGCCGGCATCACCCCGCCGCAGGTGCTCTCGTACAACGCCTCCTCGGTGCCGGTGCTGGACCTGCAGGTGTCGGCCAGCGGCATGACCGCGGCACAGGTCTACGACATGGCCTCGAACCTGATCCGTCCGGCGCTGGTCGCGGTGCCGGGGGCGGCGATCCCGACCCCCTACGGAGGCGCCTCGCTGAACGTGGAGATCGACCTCGACCAGCAGAAGCTGCTGGCGCACGGCCTGTCCGCGGTCGATGTCGGGCGCGCGCTGGCCACCCAGAACGTCGTGCTGCCGGCCGGCGACCAGAAGATCGGCGCCATCGACTACATGGTCGAGACCAACGCCAGCCCGATCCAGGTGCAGACCTTCAACAACCTGCCGATCAAGACCGTCGGCGGCGCCACCATCTACCTGCGCGACGTCGCCCACGTCTACCGCGGCTCGCCGCCGCAGCAGAACGCGGTGCTGGTGCAGGGCAAGCAGGCGGTGCTGATCGAGATCCTCAAGAGCGGCGACGCCTCGACGCTGGCCGTGGTCGCGGGCATCAAGCAGGCGCTGCCGGGGATCCTGCGCACGCTGCCGGCCGGCGTATCGATCACGCCGCTCAACGACGCGTCGGCATTCGTGCGCGACTCCGTCGACGACGTGGTGCAGGAGATGGTCATCGCCGCCTGCCTCACCGGCCTGACCGTGCTGCTGTTCCTGGGCAACTGGCGCTCGACGCTGATCGTCGCGACCTCGATCCCGCTGGCGATCCTGTCCTCGGTGCTCGCACTCTCCTGGCTCGGCCAGACCATCAACGTCATGACCCTGGGGGGCCTGGCGCTCGCCGTCGGCATCCTGGTCGACGACGCCACGGTCATGATCGAGAACATCGACAGCCACCTGGAAGCGGGCGCCGAACTCGGGCCCGGCATCATCGAGGCGGCCAACCAGATCGTGGTGCCGACCTTCGTCGCCACGCTGTGCATCTGCATCGTCTGGCTGCCGCTGTTCCAGCTCTCCGGGATCGCCGGCTACCTGTTCCTGCCGTTGGCCGAGGCGATCATCTTCGCCATGATCGCGTCCTTCATCCTGTCGCGGACGCTGGTGCCGACGATGGCGGCCTACCTGCTGCGCGGCCAGGTCGAGCAGCACCGGCGCGAGCGGGACGGCCACGCACCCGACGCGGGTGCAGGGCTCTTCACCCGTTTCCAGCGCGGCTTCGAGCGACGCTTCACCGCGTTCCGCGACCGCTACCGGGTCGTCCTGTTCGGGATCGTCGAGCGACGCGGCCGCTTCATCGTGCTGTTCGGCGCTGCGTCCCTCGCCTCGCTGGGCCTGATCGGCTCCCTCGGCCGGGACTTCTTTCCCTCCATCAAGTCGGGCGAGATCGACATGCACATGCGCGCGCCGGTCGGCACACGGCTCGAGGAGGCGTCCAAGATCGCCGTCCTGGCGGAGGGCTCGATCCGGCGCATCCTGCCCGGCCGGGTAGCCGACATGGTGGACAACTGCGGCCTGCCCGCCAGCGGCATCAACGAGGCCTACAACTCGACCGGCACCATCGGTCCGCAGGATTGCGACATCACCATCAGCCTGAAGAACGACGCCTCGCCGGTCGACGCGTACCGCTTCAGACTGCGGCGCGCCCTGCCGCGCCTGTATCCCGGCACCGCGTTCACCTTCCTGCCCGGCGACATCACCGCGAAGATCCTCAATTTCGGCCTGCCGGCGCCGATCGACGTGCAGATCTCCGGACGCAGCCAGGGCGCCAACCTGGCCTACGCCCAGACCGTCGCGGCACGGCTGCGGCGCATCCCCGGGATCGCCGACGTCAACATCCAGCAGGCGCTGAACGAGCCGACGCTGCGGGTCGCCGCGTCGCGCTCGTTCGCGCTCGGCACCGGCCTCACCGAGGCGAACATCGCCGACAACGCGCTGTCGACCCTGTCCGGCAGCGGCCAGACCGCGCCGACCTACTGGCTCGACACGTCGAGTGGGGTGTCGCACCTGGTCAACCTGCAGACGCCGCAGAGCCAGCTCACCTCGGTGAATGCGCTGGAGACGGTGCCGATCGACCGCGGCGACGGCAATCCGACGGGCACCGGCACCCAGCTGCTCGGCGGCCTGAGCCGGATCAGCCAGACCGGCACGCCGCTGCTGGCGTCGCACTACAGCATCCTGCCGGTCATCGACATCTATGCCAGCGCCCAGGGGCTGGATCTGGGTGCGGTGAACGACGCGGTGACCCGAGTCGTCGCCGGCATGGCGGGAACGGTCCCGCACGGCGCCTCGGTGCATCTGCGCGGCCAGGCGGAAACCATGGGCGTCGCCTACACCCAGCTGCTCGAGGGTCTGGCTCTCGCGATCCTGCTGGTCTACCTGGTGATCGTCGTCAACTTCCAGTCCTGGCTCGATCCGTTCGTGATCATCACGGCACTGCCCGCCGCACTTGCCGGGATCGTCTGGAGCCTGTTCCTGACCCACACCACCCTGTCGGTGCCGGCACTGACCGGCGCCATCATGTGCATGGGCACCGCGACGGCGAACTCGATCCTGGTGGTGTCGTTCGCGCGCGAGCGCCTGGCCGCGCACGGCGACGCCGTCGCCGCGGCGGTGGAGGCGGGCTTCGGACGCATCCGGCCGGTGCTGATGACGGCGCTGGCGATGATGATCGGCATGCTGCCGATGTCGTTCAGCAACACCCAGAACGCGCCGCTGGGACGCGCGGTGATCGGCGGGCTGCTGGCGGCGACCTTCGCCACCCTGCTGTTCGTGCCCTGCGTGTTCGCGCTGCTGCACCACCGCCGCGGGGAGCGGCCCGCATGACCGCCGTCGGGCAGCACCCGTCCCGAGGCACGCTGCGCGGCCGGCTGACGGTGGCAGCCTGCGTCCTGGCGGTGGCGGGAGTGCTCGCGTGGGGCATCATCGGGCGGCGCCAGCATCTCGCGGGGTTGCGCGCGGTCGCCGACGAGGAGGCGGTGCCGCAGGTGCAGCTGATCGCGCCCGCACACGGACCGGCGACGCACACGCTCGATCTTCCGGGCAACATCAACGCCTGGTACTCGGCACCGATCTACGCCCAGGTCTCCGGCTACGTGCGGATGTGGTACAAGGATTACGGTGCTCCGGTGCACGCCGGCACGCTGCTCGCCAGCATCGACGCACCCGGCCTCGACGAGCAGTTCGAGACCGCGAAGGCCGACCTCACCGTCGCCCAGACCCGCTACAAGCTCGCTGCGGTGACCGCCCGGCGCTGGCAGGCGCTGGCCGGCACCCAGGCGGTGTCGCAGCAGGAAGTCGACGTCCAGGTGGCCAATGCCGCGGCCCAGCAGGCGCAGGTGCAGGCGGCGCAGCACCAGGTCGCGCGCTACCAGGTGCTGGAGCAGTTCAAGAGCATCGTGGCGCCGTTCGACGGCGTCGTGACTTCGCGCAACACCGACATCGGCAACTACGTCAACGGCGCCGGCGGCGACGCCAACGCCCGCGGCGGCTCGACCGAGCTGTTCAGCGTCGCCGACATCCACAGGATGCGGGTGTTCGTGTCGGTGCCGCAGGACTATGCCGGCATGCTCAAGCCGGGCCTGACCGCGACGCTGACGCTGCCGCAATATCCCGGGCGGACCTTCCGCGCCGCGTTCGAGACCACAGCGAACGCGTTCAACCCGACCTCGCGCACCGTGGTGACCGAGCTCACCGTCGACAACCCGGACCACTCGATCTGGCCCGGCACCTACACCGACGTGCACTTCGTCACGCCCGCGGATCCCGACGTGCTGATCGTGCCGGAGCAGGCGCTGCTGTTCCGCGCCCAGGGGATGCAGGTGGCACTGGTCCGCGCCGACGGCACCGTGCACCTCCAGGACGTCAGGCTCGGCCTCAACCTGGGGCAGAGCGTGCAGGTGCTCGCCGGGCTGACGCCGGATGACCGGCTGATCAACGATCCCTCCGCCGGCCTGCTCGAAGGCGAGAAGGTGGACGTGGTCCCTGGGGCGCCCGGGATCGCCCCCTCGTCGCGGTTCAAGCCGCCGGCGCCGAAACACGAGACCGCTGCCCAGAGTGCCAGGGTCGAGGCGGCGCGGGCCGGCACCAGCGAATGACCCGCGGCCGGGTGCGGGCGGAGCGCGTGGCGGCCTGCCTGTGCGCGATCGCCCTGCTGTCCGGCTGCGACCTCGCACCTCCCTACCGGCCGCCCTCGCCGATCCTCCCGGCGCAGTATCAGGGCTCCAGGCCGTTCGTGCTGGCGCGGCCGCAGGACCAGTTCGGGCGCGGGCGGTGGTGGCGCATGTTCGGCGATGCGGTGCTCGATCGGCTGGAGCAGCAGCTCGACGCGGACAATCCCGACCTGCAGGCGGCGCAGGAGGCCTACGCCCAGGCGCGCGACCTCGCGGCCGAGGCACGCGCCGGGCTGTATCCGCAGCTCGGCACGGACGGCGACCTCACCCAGAACCGGCAGTCCGAGCACCGGCTGTTCCGCGCCGGCGGCGGCGGCCCGAACGAGGCGACCTCGAACGAGATCGAGGCCACGCTCGACTGGGAGCCGGATTTCTGGAGCGAGATCCGCAACCGCACCCGCATCGCCAAGGCGCAGGCGCAGGGCACCGCGGCCCAGCTGGCGACGGCGCGGCTGAGCCTGCAGGCGGAGCTCGCCTCCGACTACCTGGGCATGCGCGGGCTGGACGCCGAGCACGCCGTCTACGGCCAGACCATCGCCTTCTACGGCAAGGCGGTGGCCATCACCGCGATGCGGCTGGCCGGCAAGATCGCCTCGGATCTCGATGTCGCGCGGGCGCAGAACCAGCTCGCCTCGGCCGAGGCGCTGGATACCGAGGTACTGGCGCAGCGCGCGCTGCTGCAGCACGCGGTGGCGGTGCTGGCGGGCATCAACCCCAGCGGCTTCACCCTGCCGCCGCGCGGCGAGGCGCAGCTGCAGGTGCCGCGGATCCCGGTGGGCGTGCCGTCCGAGCTGCTGCAGAGACGGCCCGACATCGCCCAGGCGGAGCGCGCGATGGCGGCGGCCAACGCGGCGATCGGCGTGTCGCGCGCGGCGTTCTATCCCGACATCCGGCTCAGCGCCGTCTCCGGCTTTGAGGATAGCGGCTTCAACCTCGCCTCGCTGCCGAACAGCCTGTGGGTGGTCGGCGCCTACGCGACGCTGCCGCTGTTCGAGGGCGGCCTGCGCCGCGCCGAGCTGCAGCGCAGCTGGTCGCAGCTCGCCCAGGCCGGCGACGAGTACCGCTCCACCGTGCTGAGCGCATTCCAGCAGGTCGAGGACGGGCTGGTGCTGACCGACCGGCTGGGCGTGGAGGCCGCGCAGCAGCAGGCGGCGCTGCAGGCGGCGCTCAGGGTGCAGCGCATGACGCTCAGCCTCTATACCGGCGGCCTCGACAACTACCTCGACGTCACGGTCAGCCAGATCGCGGCGCTGACCGCCGAGATCGCCGAGGTGGAGGTGCGCACCCGCCGCCTGCAGGCCGCGGTCGGACTGGTGCGGGCGCTGGGCGGCGGCTGGGACAGCCACGACCTGCCGACGCCCGACCAGACCCTGCCGTTCAACCCGTTGAGCCTGAGCGGAGCACGCGGAGACGGCCTCTCCTGACGTCGCCGCTTCGGCACGATACGGTCGTCCTGGGGCGTGAGGGTCAGCCTGCCCGTCCGAAGCGTCGGCGGGTCAGGTCGACGAGTTCGGCCCGCCGAACGATCAGGCGTAGCCGTCTCGTTCGTTCTAAAAAGGTGACTTCCGTCTCGCCGTGGCTTATCTTGCGGCCCATGGATAGGTTCGCGGGTGAACCTCCCAAGTTGCTACATCTGAGCGTTCTGACCTGCCTCTTTCGGATGGAGGGAGAGGCCGCGGCTAGCGCCGGCGAGCCGGTTTCCAGCGACCCTTATCCCGACGGGACCTTGGAGAGTGACCTCTGGCTGGCGGGCTGGACGGTGCGTAGCGCCCAGAAGCGTCTGAACGATCCGACTCTGCCATCGGACCGCTATCAGCCGGATCACCGACGTCCGAAGCCTCTCGCCGCTGCTCGACCGCTGCCGTTCCCGCAAGCTCGGCGACGCTGACGCCGACCTCGTCATCCCCGGACCCGGCTCGCGGCGACCGCGCCGGCATCGAGGGCCACGTCGCGGCGGCTGTCCCGGGCGACGTCGGCGGCACGGCCTGATCGGCCAACCTGTCGTAGGAGTCGGCGATCAGCTGGTAGCTCTCCATCACCATGGGCGTCCTCGCCAGCCGCGCCAGATGTCGGCAGCGGGCTGCCTGCTCGCGGTAAATGAAGATCACCCGCCACGCATCCTGATCTGCCATGCCGAGACCCTCGCTCGTGTCGCCGCTGCGTGACGCTGCATCGCGATCGGAGCTACTTCCACCTCCGGTCCTGATGCATTCCCAGCATCGCCAGTCTTTCTTTCGACTTCAAGACGATGTTGCGGCTGCGCATCACCGCGTTGCCCATGCTCTCGACACGGCGCGCTGCCAAAGCCTGGTAGCGAACCAGCGCTACCGCCACCTCCAGACGCACGTCCGACGTCGTCAGACCGGCGCGGCGGTTCTGTTGGCGCGTCATGGACATCCCTCCTCAGGCGACAGCCCCCCGGGCTGTCCTGGCTCGCCACGGCACGGCGGTGGGACGGTTATAGCGGCGCGATAAAATCCACGTGAGTCTTATGTGCGATCTTTATTGAGACTTGTCTGTGACCCGCCTGCATCAGCTCTGCCGGACGCCGCCTCGGGCGCTACTGGAACGGCAGGTAGCGGAAGCTGAAGAACACCATGGTGTCGTCGGTCTTGGGGCTGCCGCCGACGCCTTCGAAGGCGTTCTTGCGGGTATAGGACACTTGGGCGCCGGTCTGCATGGTGCCGAAATCGCCCTTGAGGAACTTCCACCAGGCGCCGACCGTACCCTGCACGACGCCCGAGGTGTTCGCCGTGCAGGGCTGGGCGAGAGTGGTGGCGATCGGCTGCTCGAAGTTGCAGCCCTTGTTGTTGTAGGCCGGGTTGCCGTAGCCGTACGACTTGCTGCCCTCGTTGAACGACTTGCGCTCGGTGATCTGCTCGGTGCCGACATACGTGTAGAGGTCGAACTGCTTAGAGGGATGGCCGACCAGCCCGACCAGCGCCTCGACCTCGGGCAGCGGGACCAGCGAGCCGGTCTGCGAGAAGGTCGCGTCGGGAAGCTGCGCCGAGCCGTAGCGGCCGATGCCCTCGCCGACCAGCCCGCTGCCCTGCAGCTCGAGCTTGCCCTTGACCAGCGGCAGGATCACGCCGGCGCCGCCCCCGCCGGCGAGGACGGTGTTGTTGTTGCCGGCGTTGCCGCCTGCCGTCGGCGTGGTGCGGTCATGCAGGAAGCGCGCGATGCCGAACAGCTCGTAATGGCCCCAGCCCGGATCGGCGGTGCCCTTGAGGATCACGTCCGGTGCGATGTCGTCGGTGTAGGTCGTGTCGGGATTGAGGATGCCGATGCCGGCATTGGCGGAATCCACCGTGCCGTCGAGCGAGCCGGTGCCGTTGCCGCCGGTGTAGTAGCTCGACTGCGGACTCTCGAACGACAGCCCCAGGTCGAACAGGTCGTCGTCGAAGCCCTTGACGAAGCGCAGTCCGGCGTTGCGCGTCCAGACGAAGCCCGGAACGTACTGCGCGTCGATGGTCAGCGGGATCTGCTCCTGTCGCGGCGTGATGCCGACCTTGCTCATCGTCAGCAGCGACCACGACTGGCCGCCGAGGATGTAGAAGTCCCAGTCCTTGCGCGCGTAGGTCGCGTAGAGCTGGCGCTCGCGCAAGGTGTAGCTGCTCGACAGGCGCGAGTTCGAGCTGGAGCCGGAGCTCTGGAAATCCATCTCGAAGTAGGCCGCCAGGTTGGTGACGCTGTCCGGGCTGCCCTCCGCCAGCAAGGAGAGGCGGGTCTGCTGCGCGGTCTCGCGGAACTCCGGCGTGTGATAGTTCGGGCTGCTGGCATAGGGAATGCCGCCGTTGAAGTCGCTGCTGATGCCGGCGGTTTCGTTGCGGGTCCGGAATATGCTCTCCGCCGCGATGAAGCCGCCCAGCGTCACGCGCACCGCGCCGACCTGGAACTGGCCCTGCTTGAGCTTGGGTCCGGCATACAGCACCGGAGTCGGCACGCCGTCGACATAGACGTAGGGACCGTATTTCGGAATCGTTCCGGAGCCGGCGAGGTTGACCTGGTAGCCGGGCGGTGCCGACAGCGGCTGCGGCGCCAGCGGCTGGCCGAAACCGTTGGTGCGACGCTCCGAGACCGACATGGCCTGACGGTTCGCGGCCGCCGCCTCCTCGCGCGCCGCGCGTATGTCTGCATCGCGCTTGGCCAGGCTGTGCTTCATGTCGTTGAGCTGATGCTGCAGGGTGCGTATCTGCTTCTCGATCGAGCTGATCTGCGAGCCGGGATCATCCGCACGCGCCTCCCTCGCACCGAGCAGGCTGCCGCCGAGGATACCCGTCAGGGCGGTGGCGGCCAGCAGGCCGCTCGCATGATTGCGTGTGCTCATGATCCGGTTCCGTGCCCGACAGGGCCCCCCCCTGCCGTCCGGGCGCGCTTTCGATAGGCCATCGCTGCCGGGAGGTAACGCGATGGTTTCGCTACAGTTTTATGACGTCACGGTGACGGGTTTCGCCGTCGCGACACAGGGCAGCCAGATGCTGAAGGTGCTGCCGTTCCCCTCCGCGCTCTCGACCAGCAGGCGCCCGGCGTGGCGTCCGACGATATGCTTGACGATGGCGAGCCCGAGCCCGCTGCCGCCCTTCCCGGCACCCTCCTCGGCCCGGTAGAACCGCTCGGTCAGGCGCGGCAGGTGATGGGCGGCGATGCCCGGACCGTCATCCGTGACCGTCAGCACCAGGCCGGGCGGCGCCGGCCACGCCCCCACCTCCGCCCGGCGCGTCGAGAGCACGATCCGCCGCGCGGCATATCTCAGCGCGTTGTCGAGCAGGTCTGCACGATCTGGGCGAGCTGGTCGGCGTCGGCCTGCACCGGCGGCAGGTCGGGCGCCAGCTCCAGCACCAGCGACAGGCCGCGCGCGCGCACCAGCGGCTCGAACTCGCCGGCGACGTGCGCCGCCACCGCAGCCAGCGCCACAGCGGCACGGGGCCGCTCGTGCTGGGTCATCTGGATGCGCGACAGGCTGAGCAGGTTGTCGATCAGGCGACGCATCCGCGCCGCCTGCGCCTGCATGATGCCGAGGAAGCGCCGCTGCGCCGGCACATCGTCGGCGGCGGGACCCAGCAGCGTGTCGATGAAGCCGATCAGGCTGGCCAGCGGCGTGCGAAGTTCGTGGCTGGCATTGGCGATGAAGTCTTCGCGCATCCGGTCCAGCGCCTCCTGCTGGGTGCGGTCCGACAGCGACGCGATCAGCAGGTCGGGAAACGCCGCCGGCAGCGCCTTCAGCGACACGCGCAGCACCCGTCGCACCGGCACGTCCATCATGACCACGGCGGTGACGATGGCCTCCCCGTGCAGCCGGCGC
>CAXTOC010000077.1:0-10163 GCA_964245725.1 uncultured Acetobacteraceae bacterium
GTCCAGCGCCGGCGCGATCGCATCGGGCCGTCGCGGGAACGGCCGGTGCGGCACCTCGCAGAGGCTGAGCAGGTCGTGGGTGATGCGTCCCATCAGCGCGTGCTGCGGCTCGTCGGGCAGGCCCGGCTGGCCGCGCCAGGTCACGATCATCAGCAGCGGGATGCGGAACGGGTGGTTGAGCGAGGTCAGCGGGTTGACCGCGTTGCCCAGCCCGGAGTTCTGGCAGATCACCACCGCGCCGCGGCCGCCGAGCCAGGCGCCGGAGGCGACCGCGACCGCCTCGCCTTCGCTCGCCGCCCCCACGTAGCGCGAGCCGGCGCCGGCGCTGGCGACGCGGTTGATCAGCGGGGTCAGGAACGAGCAGGGCACGCCGCACCAGAAATCGAGCCCCCGCTCGGCGGCCGCATCGATGAAGCCTTGCGCCTCGATCACCGGCGGGTCCCGTCGGCTTCCGTCCGGAAGCGCCGCCTCATCCGCGATGGCGTGGCGCGATCACGTTATTCTTGCGGAACACGCTGTCGGCGACCTGCTTCTGCGGCTCGGGAAACGAGGCATAGAGCGACTGGAACGCGCTCGCCAGCTTCTGCATGTTGGTCGCGTGCACCTGCGCGAGCTGCGCGTACGACTGCATGTTGTCGGCGGCGTTCAGCGCACCCACCCGGGCGACCCGGTCGGCCGAGGCCTGGCTGATCTGGGCTGCGTTGTCGCGCATCACCTGTGCGAACTGGTCCCACTGCGGCTGCTGCGCCGAGGTGATGCCGAGCTGGCCGTGCAGCTGCCGGATGTGCTGCTCGACCTTCGCCGAGACGTCCTTGGGCAGCGCCGGCGCGGCGCCCGGTGCGGCGGGCGTGGTCGTCGAGGGGGTGGCGATGGTCGGGCCGGCCGGCGCGGCTGCGGCGATGCCGACCACGACCGCGGCACCCACGACCGGGGCGAGCAGCAGAGCGGCGATGCGGGAGGCTGCGCGAGGGTTCATGCGGCGATCTCTTTCTTCAGGCACGGGGAGGCGCCGACGCTGCCCCGGCGGCCCGCTCCCGCTCCGGTGTCCGATGTCTGGTGTACGGCAGGACACTAGGAAAAATTCCGCGCCTCCGCGAGGTCGGTGATGGTGTCGACATCGAGCCAGTGGCCGGTGATGTAGTGCACCGCCACCGGATGACGCGCCCGCAGCCGTGACAGCAGCGCCGGCAGATCGGCACTCGCGGCGACGCCCTCGGCCTGCATGCGCGCGAGCTCCTCGCGCACCAGCACGGCGCCGTGCGCGCTCAGCCGCATCAGGCCGATCCACTCGCCGTCCGCCGCCGCGTCCGCCTCGGGGCGATCGCCGATGCCGAGCAGCCGCGCCGCCCCGTCATCCAGGTAGCTCGCCGAGAACGGCTTGTCCGCGGCCACCAGGTCGCGCGGGTTCGGCAGGTGCCGGCTGCCGGCGCCGGCCGCGTGCTGGCTCAGCGCGTCGACGGCGATGACGATGTCTGCCTGCACCGCCAGCAGCGCGTCGAGGATGTAGCGGCGGAACAGCACGTCGCCGTACACGATCACGGTCTCGCCGCGCAGCGCGTCGGCGGCACGCAGCAGCGAGGCGACCTCGCCGGTGCTGGCGTGGTCGTCGTTGTCGAGCAGGGTGACGCCGGGGGCGCCGATGCGCTCGGCGGTGATCGCGTCCTTGCGGTAGCCGCGCACCACGCTCAGCTCGTGCACCCCGCCGCGTCGCAGCGTGTCGAGCAGGTGGCCGAGCAGCGGGCGGCCGCGCAGGTCGACCATGCATTTCGGCTTGTCGGCGGTGTAGGCCCCGAGCGCCTCGCCGTGCGCGGCGGCAAGCACGATGCCGCGCACCGCACGCCTCGGCTGCGGGGCAGGAAAGGCCGGCAGCGAGGCGGCGGGCAGGTAGCGCTGTGCCGCTGCCTCCAGCTCGTCGTTGTCGGTCAGCGCGAAGATCTCGTTCACCGAGGCGACCTCCGGCTCGATGCCGCGCAGGCTCTGCTCGCGGTGGATCCGCGCGGCGGTCTCGCGCATCGCGGTGATCGAGGAGCGCACCATGTGGTTGGCCCAGATCACCGTCGAGACGCCGGCGCGACGGAACATGTCGGTGGGCGTCGCATAGTACATGGTGGGCACGATCACCACCGGGCCGCGGTCGCCCCAGCGCTCCATGAAGCCGAGGATCTCGCCGGCGTGGCGCTTCTTGGAGTGGATCAGGATCGCGTCCGCGCCGGCCGCCCGGTAGGCTTCGGCACGACGCAGCGCCTCGTCCATCGGGTGGCCCGAGATCAGCGCCTCGACCCGCGCCACCAGCACGAAGTCGTCGTCCGGCTGGGCGTCCTTGGCGGCGCGCAGGCGGCCGCAGAACTCGTCGAGGTCGGCGAGCGGCTGCGCCTCGCCGATGAAGGAGTTGGTCTTGGGGAACAGCTTGTCCTCGATGCACACCCCGGCGATGCCGCGCTCGCACAGCTTGCGCACCAGGCGGCGGACATTGTTGAAGTTGCCGTAGCCGGTGTCGCCGTCGAGCAGGATCGGCAGGCTGGTGGCGTCGGCCATGTACTCGGCCTGCTCCAGCACCTGGGTCCAGGAAGCCTCGTTGTTGTCGCGCAAGCCCAGCGAGGCGGACATCGACAGGCCCGACGCCCAGACGCCGGCGAACCCTGCCTCCTCCACCAGCTTGGCGGAGAGGCCGCTATGCGCCTCCATCAGGAAGGAGAGGCAGGGATCCTCGATCAGCGCCCGCAGCCGCGCGAACCGGCTGAGCCCGGAGGCGAGGTCCCCGCGCCCGCGAAAGCCGGACGTGGGCTCGATGCCAACCTCGCCGGAGCCACGGATCCTGTCCCGCCCCTGTGCAGCAGCCATGCTCAATTTGCCGTTTCCTCGCCGATATGTCATCAGATCGGCTCAGAACTGCACCAAACCCGTCATCTCGGCTACATCAAAAATGAACTCAGCTGCCCCGGCTCCCGCTCCGCAGACCGTCATCCTGGCCGCCGGGCGCGGCGCCCGGCTCGGCGACAGGGCGGCATACCCCAAGGTACTGCTCGAGTTCGACGGCAAGTCGCTGCTGCAGCGTCATCTCGAGCTGCTCGAACAGGCGGGCGCCGGCCCGGTCACCCTGGTCGTCGGCTATCGGCGCGAAGCGATCGAGGCGGAGCTGGCGCGAATCGGCCGCGCGCACGCGGTCAGCCTGGTCGACAACCCGCACTGGCGGCAGGGCAGCGCCGTCTCGCTCGACCGTGCCCACGCGGTGCTGCGCTCGGGTGATCCGGTGCTGCTGATGGACGCCGACGTGCTGTACGATCGCCGCCTGCTGGAGCGGCTGCTGCGCAGCGCGCACGACAACGTGCTGCTGCTCGACCGCGCGATCGAGCCAGGCGACGAGCCGGTGAGGATATGCGTGCGCGGCGAGTCGCGGATCGTCGATTTCGCCAAGCGGCCGGAGGTGGCGGGGGACTGGCACGGCGAGTCGGTCGGCTTCTTCCGGCTCACGCCCGTGATGGCGGCGCGGCTCGCGGCCCTGGTGCGCGACATGGTCGAGGCGGGGATGCAGTCGGTCGAGTACGAGGCGCCGATCCGCACCCTGATCCGGGGCGACGACACCGCCGCCTCGTTCGGCTTCGAGGACGTGAGCGGGTTGCCCTGGACGGAGATCGACTTCACCGAGGATGTCGAGCGCGCCCGGGCGCTGCTGCCGAGGCTGGCGGCGTGACGATGGATGCCCCCGTCGCTCCCTCGACCGCTCCGGCCGCCCGCGGCCCCGCGTCGCTGCCCCCCGCATCGCTGCCCCCGGCGTCGCGCCTGCCCGATCGGGCCGAGCTCGACGCGATGCAACGGCGCGGCTACCTGGTGGTGCCCGGCTTCTTCGGCCCCGACGAGACCCGTGCGCTGATCGGCTGGACCGACGACATCGCCGACAGCCCGGAGGTCGCCGGCGGCCAGATGGTCTACTACGAGGACAGCCTGCTCGCACCGGGACGGCGGGTGGTGCAGCGGATCGAGGATTTCTGCAGCCACCATCCGGCGATGGACCGCGTCGCGCGTCATGGGGCGCTCTCGCGCTGGCTGGAGCGGCTGATGGGCGGCGAGACCGTGCTGTTCAAGGACAAGATCAACTTCAAGTACCCGGGCGGCGACGGCTTCAAGGCGCACCAGGACCAGGCCGCCGGCTGGACGCGCTACGCGCCGCTGTTCGTGACCGCGCTGGTCACGATCGATCCCGCCACGACCGCGAATGGCTGCCTCGAGATCGCGATCGCCCGGCCCACCCGCCAGCTGATCGGCGCGGAATGGGCGCCGCTGGACGAGGACGCGTTGGGGCTGGTCGCGGTGCCGACGCAGCCTGGCGACGTCATCTTCTTCGACAGCTTCGTCCCGCACGCCAGCAAGCCGAACCTCACCGATGCCGCCCGCCGGGTGCTCTACCTGACCTACAACCTGGCCGCAGACGGCGACCACCGGGCGCGATACTTCGCCGAGAAGCGGGCGGCCTTCCCGCCCGACATCGAGCGCGCCCCGGGCGAGGTCTACGTCTTCCGCGTCTGAGCCGCATCGCGACGGGCCGCCTCCGGCTGCCCTGGCTGTCATGCTCCTGTCGAATGGTCTCGGCCGCAGGCCGGAGAGGGAATACGCGATGCGCCTGAGGTCACGAGCCATCCCGGCGAGCCTGCTGGCGCCGCTCGCGCTGGTGCTGCTCGCGTTCGAGCTGCTCCTGGGCGGCTGCGCCACGCCGCCGCCGGCGAGCGATCCCGAGGCGGTGGCCGACTTCAAGGCGACCAACGACCCGCTCGAGCCGACCAACCGGTTCTTCTACCGGGTCAACGACGGCGCCCTGACCTACGTGCTGGCGCCGGCGGCGCGCAGCTACAACGCCGCCGTGCCGCGGCCGGTGCGCGGCGGCATCCACAACCTGCTGAACAATATCGGCCAGCCGGTGCAGTTCGTGAACGACGTGCTGGAGACCAAGCCGCGCCGGGCGGGCGACACGTTCATGCGCTTCGCCATCAACACCACGCTGGGGGTGGGCGGCATCTTCGACGTCGCGAGAAGGATCGGCTATGCGGACCACGACGCCGACGGCGGGCTCACGCTGGCGATCTGGGGCGTCCCGGCCGGGCCCTATCTCTACCTGCCGCTGTACGGACCGTCCGGCCTGCGCGACGGGGTGGGGCGGGGGCTGGATGCGGCGGCCAGCCCGTTCACCTGGCTGTCCTTCGACGGCTCCAACAGCCTGGGCTGGTCGCAGCTGGTGCTCGGCGCGCTCGACCAGACCTCGCGGCACCTGAAGGACATCCAGCAGGTCAAGGCGGACGCGCTCGATCCCTACGCCACGTTCCGCAGCCTGTGGCGGCAGCTCCGCGACAGCCAGGCGCAGGCGATACGCGACGATCATCGCGCCACGGTGCCGGACTGGTATGCCGCTGCGGGACCGAACGGCGCGGTCAAGCCGGTAAGCACGCCGCAGCTGACGCCGCGCCCGCTGCTGACGCCGGCGACGCCTGCGAGTGCGCTGCACTGAGCGGCGCCTGACCCGGTCCGGATTGCGCGAGCAAAAAAAAGGCGGCGCACGAGGCGCCGCCCAAGTTTAGGGAGGAAACGTCCAAGATGCGGCGCGCCTGAGCGCCGCGAAAGGAAGCATGACCGTCCCGATGCCCGGAGTCAACGTGTTTGGTGCGCCGCACAAGAAACTGTTATCACGCGGCGCGACGTGTCCCGGGACGGCCGCGCCCGGCCTGGCGCCCCTGTCCACCGCCGCCGCCTTGGCGCCGTCCGCCACCGCCGCCACCCAACACCGGCGGGCGCTGCGTCGAGTTGCGCGCGGCCTCCGAGTGATGCGGATGGTCGGCGAACACCGGGATCGACTGGCCGATCTCGCGCTCGATGTCGCGCAGCCAGGCGCGCTGCTCGGCGTCGCACAGCGACACCGCCCAGCCGTCGGCGCCGGCACGCGCGGTACGGCCGATCCGATGCACGTAGGTCTCCGGCACGTTGGGCAGGTCATAGTTGAACACGTGGCTGATGTCGTCGACGTCGATGCCGCGCGCCGCGATGTCGGTGGCGACCAGCACCTTGATGCTGCCGTCACGGAAGCCGGCCATCGCGCGCTCGCGCGCGCCCTGCGACTTGTTGCCGTGGATCGCCTCGGCGGAGACGCCGGCGCGGCTCAGGAACTCGACCACCTTGTTGGCCTCGTGCTTCATCAGCGTGAACACGATGGCGCGCGCCACCTTGGGCGACTGCAGCAGCATCAGCATCGCCGCCTTCTTGTTCGCCTCGTCGACGAACATCACCGCCTGGCGGATGCGGTCCACCGTGGTCGAGGGCGGCGTCACCTCCACCCGGGCCGGATCGCGCAGCAGGCCGCCGGCGAGCTCGGCGATGCTCTTCGGCATGGTCGCCGAGAACAGCAGGGTCTGGCGGTCGCGCGGCAGCATCGAGACGACACGGCGGATGTCGCGCACGAAGCCCATGTCGAGCATGCGGTCGGCCTCGTCCAGCACCAGCACCTCCACCGTGGAGAGGTCGATGTGACCCTGGCCGATCAGGTCGAGCAGGCGGCCGGGTGCGGCCACCAGCACGTCGACGCCGCGCCGCAGCGCGTCGACCTGTCGACCCTGGCCGACGCCGCCGAACACCACCGCGTGCGACAGCCGCATGTGCCGGCCGTAGGCGACGAAGCTGGCCTCGATCTGCGAGGCGAGCTCGCGTGTCGGAGCCAGCACCAGCACGCGGGCGCCGCGCGGCGCGGCCGGACGGCGGTGGGTGGAGAGGCGGTGCAGGATCGGCAGCGCGAAGGCGGCGGTCTTGCCGGTGCCGGTCTGGGCCAGGCCGAGCAGGTCGCGGCCATGCATCAGATGCGGGATCGCGCCCGCCTGGATCGGGGTGGGCGTGGTGTAGCCCTCATCGGCGAGGGCGCGCAGCAACGGTTCGGAGAGCTTGAGGTCGGCGAAGCTTGTCATTCGGGGCGCCTCCTGGCGCCAGGGTGAGGCGAAGGTCCACCGCTTGACGCGGGCCCGGCCTCGAAGATCAGGGTGAAGCGTGGTGGAGAGGGCGGGACCGCCGGCTGGCGCAGGAACCGACGCGAGGTCGGCCATGTCCTGGGTGGCTGCGTGCGTATCGACTTCCGGTGCGGCATCCCGTCCGCGCCAGGAAGACCCTCTCGAGGGGATTGAGATGGCACGCGCGGCGCGCCGAGGCGGTATCTAGCGACTCGCCGACGCAGAATCAAGCGCGCAGATCAAGCGAACGTGTAGACGCCTCTCACGCCACCTGGCCGATCGGCCTCGGTGCCGCCATCGGCGCCGCGACCGGCCGCGGCGGCCTGATCAGCGAGGCGAGCTGGCCAGCCAGGAACTCCGCCTGCTGGCGAATGTCGGGCACCGCCGTCATCTCCCAGAACGTGCCCTTGGTGACCGGTCCCACCGCGAACAGCCGGCGCGAGATCGAGCCGTCGCGACCGAGCAGGGCGCAGTTGGCGGTGACGTCGAGGCCGAGGCAGAGGCTGTCCGGGCGCACCATGCCCTTGGCCAGCAGACATCGCACCAGCGGATCGCGGATCCGGCTGTAATCCGCGTCCGGGCCGGCGCAGTTGATCACCCGGCCGGCGCTGACCGCATCCAGTCCGTCGCCGAAGCGTGGCCTGAACAGGATGTCGACCAGCCCGTCCGCGCGCAGGCGGTACTCGCGTATCCGCCCGGCGCTTACGCGCAGCCGGCCGTCCTCGCGGGCGCGCTCGATCCGCTCGGCCACGGGGCCGGAGACACGGTGGCGATGCACGTCCCACCAGGGCCGCATGTGCCGCAGGAAGCGGGCCCGGTCGCGGTGCGACATCGCCTGCCACAGCTCGGTGGTGATCGGGCGCAGCTCGTCGATCACCGCGTGCCAGCTGCCGCCGGCCTCGCGCGCGCGCTGGCTGCCCTCGCGCAGCGCGCGGGCAAGCTCGTTGACCCGGGTGGGAAAGGCGTCGGTCTCGGGCATCTCCGTGGAGGCCGCGCTGGCGGCGTGGCGGTGCGGCAGCAGCCCGCGACGCGACAGCGCGGTGATCGGGCCGCGGTGGCCCTGGTCGAGCAGCGAGATCACGGTGTCGATCGTGGTCAGGCCGGTGCCGATCAGCAGCACCGGCATCGCCGGATCGAGCTCGGTCAGGGTATCGGACGCCCACGGGTCGGCGCGGTACAGCGGCGTGTCGTAGAAGGCGATGTCGGCCACCGGCGGCGGTGCCGGCGGAAAGTTGCCGATCGCCAGCACGGCGCGGTCGACCTCGATGCTGCGGTTACGGTCCAGCGTCAGGGTCAGGCCGCCGCCGTTGGTCGCGATGTCGGTGACGTCGCCCCGCACCAGCTCGAGCTGGTCGCGCCGCTCGGGGGTCTTCATCTCGAGGTTGAGCAGGTGACGCACGTAGCGGCCGAACATGCGGCGCGGCACGAAGCTCGACGCCGCGGCGTCGAGCCCGCACAGCTCTTCCGTCGGCAGGCCCTGCAGCCAGTGCAGGAAGTCGGCCGGCCGCGAGTGGAACGCGCTCATCTTGCCGGCCGGCACGTTGAGCAGGTGCGACGAGTTGCCGGTGGAGTAGGCCGGACCGCGGCCGAACTGGGCGTTGCGCTCGATCAGCACCACGCGGGTCTGCGGCGGCACGCGCTGCAACAGGTGCAGCGCCAGCAGCGTGCCGCTGAAGCCGGCGCCGACGATGGCGATCCCGGGAGCTCCCCTGGACGCGCCCATCGCGGCCGGCGCGTCAGCAGCGACGAGGTCGGGGAGGCTCATGGCGAGGCGTTGGCGGACGAGACGGCGTGGGACATGATCTTGGTCTCCCGCTGCATGTCGGCGCTCGGGTTCGCGGCGTGCGCTTCCGGCCGATCCTGCCTCCCCTTACCTGGCCGCCAATGCTGTTGTAACAGAAGCGAGCAGGCGCGTTCAAAAAGGTAAAGTCAAATCTCCCGCGTCGGATCCCAAGACCCGTCGCGGCACGCGATGTCGCGGTCGGCGCGGCTCCTTGGTCTGCCGGCGTCACCCACCGAAGCCGGGACCGCCGAGCCCGCTGCCTGCCAGCCGGATCTCCACTTCCACCAGCAGCGGCACCAGCAGGTAGCGGATCAGCAGCAGCACGACCAGCGGAGACAGGTCGACGTTGCCGAAGTTCGGCATCACGCGGCGCACCGGCGCCAGCGCCGGTTCGGTGACCCGGTTGAGGAAGTTGCCGATGTTCCAGACCAGGCGGTTGCGCGGGTCGAGCACGCCGAACGCGAACAGCAAGCTGAACACGCACGACAGGATCAGCGCCCAGGAGAAAAGCTGGATCAGCAGGAAGAGGAGCTGGAACAGGCTGGACAAAAGCACGAAGGTGCGCCTCGCTGCACGGTGCCGGAAGCTAGCGAGCCGGCGAGGGACGCGCAATGTCGCCGCACCGCGGCCGGAGGCGCCGGCCGGCGGGGAATGCGTCCCTTGACTTAGCCTTGGCGTTGGCTACTTTCCGCCGCCTGCAAGGCGGGGCTGTAGCTCAGTTGGTAGAGCGCCTCGTTCGCAATGAGGAGGTCAGGGGTTCGATTCCCCTCAGCTCCACCAATCCGGCCTTGCATCTCCGGGAACCGCTCGACCGCGGCTGAAATCGACCGATACGGAACGTTCCGCTATCGATTGTGCGTCCGGCCCGGAGGCGGTGGGTTGTGGGACCGGACGAACTGTCGGTAGTGTGCGCGCAGCTATGTTGGTGGGCGCAGGCGCTCAAGTGCCGGAGCAGGGGTTGGATCAGGCTGCAGTCCTATGCAGGCCGGACGCGGCACGGGAGATCCGCACCCCACGACCGATGACCTTCTTGCTCCATGCCGGGCTCGACCGCGACAGCATCGCGGACGCGCTCGGTCGGCCGGACTACAGCTACTTCTTCGTGCTGGACGGGTTCCGCGCGGCGCTGGACGGGCTCGGCCGCGTCGTGACGGTGCGCGAGCCGGCGGAGGTGGACGCGCTCTACGACGCCGAGTGCGTGACCGGCCGTGACTGCGTGTTTCTCTGCTTCACGCCGCCGCACAAGGCGCCGCTGCGGCTGCGCTGTCCGACGGTCTGCGTTTTCGCCTGGGAGTTCAGCAACATCCCCGACGAGGCCCTCGACGAGGATCCGCGCAGCGACTGGCGCACCGTGTTCGCGGCGCACGGGCGGGCGATCACCCTGTCGGCGCACGCCGCCGACA
>CAXTOC010000077.1:10173-10449 GCA_964245725.1 uncultured Acetobacteraceae bacterium
CGCCCAGGTCGCCCGCGCCGTCGCGCAGGGCCAGGCGCCGGGCGTTGTCCTGGTAGAAGTCGGCGCGGGCGAAGTCCTCCTCCGAAACGGTGATCGCGTCGAAATAGCCCGCCGCCGACAGGGTGCGCGCGGCGATGGGTGCCGACTTCCCGGTCAGCGTGATCGCCGTGGCGCTGCCGGAACGTCTCGGAGCCCTCGGTGGCCGCGGCACGGTCGCCCGCACGCTGAGGCTACGCGGCAGCGTCTATGACAGCCGCGCCTTCGGCCCCTACCTGG